>NZ_NPJM01000058.1:0-3133 GCF_002251455.1 Prevotella sp. P4-51 | reverse complement strand
AAAGAACCGTTACAAGTATCTTAAACATCTCGTTTCTCTTATAGAGAATTACAGAGATTCGCGTATAGAATTACTTGTTTATGATAATTCAGATGATAATTCTGAGATTCTTGAATTTTTATCAGGAAAAGAGCTTATAAGTACATGCTATCATCATGATTCTGATAAATTATCTATGGGTGAGAATGCTGAGAGGGCTATTAATAAAGCAATAGGAGAGTATATTTGTTTCATTGGAGATGACGATGCTGTATGCCGTAATATCGCTGATTGTGCAGAGTGGATGAAACGAAATCAAGTGGATGCGGTACGTTCGTTGTATCTAAACTACAGTTGGAATGAAGATAAAGGAGAAAGACAAGGGTCGGTATATTATGATAATATTTCATATGTTGGCAAATTAGGTAATCCATTAAATGAATTGAAGAAAGTACTAAATGATGGTGTTCCAGAGTTTGAGTATATGGCAAAAATATACCATGGAATAGTAAAAAAAACAGTTATAGAAGATGTTCAAAGAAATGGACAATGCTTATTTTCTGGTCCAACACCAGACATGTCTGGAGCAGTGGCTATTTCATTTTTCATAAAAAAATATGTTATGATTGAAGTCCCTGTTGTCATACCTGGTATGTCGAAAATGGTTGGTGGTGGAGTTATGGGTAAAGTGCTAACTCTTGACGAGGTGAAATTTATAACAGATTCTGATCGGAAGAAATGGCCAGTAGATATCCCTTCTCTTTGGGCCACAGAAATAATTTGGCCTGTATGTGCCCTTAATGCACTTAAATCGATAAAACGCGAAGATTTTATTAAAGAGTTCTGTAAAAATAAAATGCTTTCTCGTTTAGTGGCTGTGCATAGAACTTATGTAAAAGAAGCATTTCAATATGCAAATAATAAGATAAATTTTCTATTTGTTTTTATCTCCTATTTGATAAGGGAGGGATTTACATATTTGTATGAAAACAAAATAAAGTCAAGACTGAATGGCAAATTGTTAGGCAAATATAATCTTTATAAAGGTTTTAATACAATTGCCGATGCAGAAACGTTCCTAATGGAACAAATAAAAGATTTCTCATTTGATTCATTAATAATTCAACAAAAATAATAGATTATGTCAATTTTTAAAAACAAAACCCTGTTAATAACAGGTGGTACAGGTTCTTTTGGTAACATGGTACTTAAGCGTTTCCTGGAGAGTGATATTAAGGAAATTCGTATTTTCTCACGTGATGAAAAGAAGCAGGATGATATGCGTCATCATCTTCAGGAACAGTATCCTGCTGATGTTGCCGAAAAGGTGAAATTTTATATCGGTGATGTGCGCAATCGTCAGAGTGTGGATATTGTAATGAGGGGTGGAGTTGACTATATTTTCTCGGCAGCTGCTTTAAAACAAGTACCTTCATGTGAGTTCTTCCCTATGCAAGCGGTTGAAACAAACGTGTATGGCACTAATAATGTATTAGAGTCTGCCATTGAACATGGCGTAAAGAATATAGTGGTTCTTTCTACAGATAAGGCTGCTTATCCTATTAATGCAATGGGTATTTCTAAAGCAATGATGGAAAAGGTAGCTACTGCCAAGGGACGTCAGCTTGGTGAGAATGCCAAAACAACAATTTGCTGTACCCGTTATGGCAATGTTATGGCTTCTCGCGGATCTGTTATCCCTCTTTGGGTAGAGCAAATGATGGATGGTAAACCTATAACAATTACAGATCCCAATATGTCTCGCTTTATGATGACGCTTAATGATGCTGTGGATCTTGTTGTATATGCTTTTGAGCATGGTCACAATGGTGATTTGTTTGTTCAAAAGGCTCCTGCTGCAACACTTGATGTACTTGCCCAAGCACTTAAAGAAACTTATGCGGAGATAAATCCTAAGTATTTAGATACAGAAGTTAAGGTTATCGGAACTCGTCATGGCGAGAAACTCTATGAAACTCTTGTTACTCGTGAAGAGATGGCTCGCGCCATTGATTGTGGCGACTACTATCGTATTCCATGTGATGCACGTGACTTGAATTATGACAAGATTGAAGGTGGTAATCCTGAAATAGATAAAATGGAAGAGTATCATAGTCATAATACTCATCGTCTTGATGTTGCGGGCATGAAAGAACTTCTTCACAAACTAACATTCATTCGTGAAGATCTTGGTCTACAACCAAGAGCTAAGGCTAAAGAAATTCGTTCAGAATAAGATAGTTAATAGACATAGGTCAATAGATTAATTATATTATAAAAAATGAAAATATTAGTTCTTGGTTGCAATGGAATGGCTGGTCACCTTATCTCGCTCTTCTTCAAGGAGCAAGGGCATGAGGTGATAGGCTTTGCCCGTTCTGCCTCTAAACTTCTGGATAATACTATAATTGGTGATGCATCAGATATGAAGCTCATCAAGACCATTATTGATGGAGGTAAGTATGATGCTGTCATTAACTGTATTGGACTCCTTAACCAGTTTGCTGAAAATAACAAGGCAATGGCCGTCCTCCTTAATGGTTATCTACCTCATTATTTGGTGGAAATAACAAAGGATACCAAAACTCGTATTATTCATATGTCTACTGATTGTGTATTTGCAGGAAATGATGGGCCTTATTGTGAGAATTCTTTGCCAAATGGAGCATCATTTTATGATCGCTCTAAGGCAATAGGAGAATTTAATAATGATAAAGACCTGACTTTTCGTAATTCCATAATCGGACCAGATATAAAAGAGTCTGGTATTGGTCTTTTTAACTGGTTCATGAAACAGAAAGGACCTATAAATGGATTTACAGGTGCAATTTGGACAGGTGTAACTACTTATACACTTGCAAAAGCAATGGAGCAGGCTTTGTGTGAAAATCTTACTGGATTATACAATCTTGTTAATAATGAGAGTATAAATAAGTATGATCTTTGTGGTCTTTTTAACAAATACTTTCGCAATGGCGAAATTGTTATAAACCCAAGTGCAAAATTACAACTTGACAAGACCTTAAAGTGTACTCGTTCGGACTTTTCTTTTGTAGTTCCTTCTTATGAACAGCAAATTAAAGAAATGCATGAATGGGTGAACCATCATGCAGAGTTATATCCACATTATTTTACTCGATAATAATTATTAATT
>NZ_NPJM01000057.1:0-80007 GCF_002251455.1 Prevotella sp. P4-51 | reverse complement strand
TCCCCCAAAACAGGCCGGTCAAAGCAGTTTGGGGGATTTTTTATTATTTTATGCAAAGATACAAAATTCTTATAACACTGACAATTAGATCGTTAGGTTGTTTTTGACTGATTTACGAGCATCCCTATATTATATATAGACGCGCCACTACCCTTGTCGGTCTTATGCGTTTCCAGACGATACGCACGCACCCCCTGCCTCTTGCCAGAGGCGACAAGAGGCGGTCCGGGTGTATGGGCAGCCTATTTCAGACGCTGCGCCAATCTGCCGAGATACTCTATGCCATAGACAGGCCATAGCGGCACCTTGCGCACATTGGTCCTCACCGCCGGTATGTCGAGCGCCAGGAAGAGCAGAGTCATGCAGCCGCTCATCCAGACCACGATGCCGTAAATCTGCTTGAGGGCTACGCTCATCATACTGCGTATATACTGCTCCATAAAGGCAGGGTAATTCATCTGCGACAGGTCCAGACGCGTCAGCGTGAGCCCTTGGCCGTAGCGGGCTATGTCGTCGTTCATGAACCAGGAGAACCAGTGGGTGTAGATGCCATATCCGGCAGCACCGGCGAGATACATGTGGAAAATATTGAACACGAAGAGCCCCATGAAGAACTGTTCCAGACTGGGGGCAGACTCGTTGAGAGCCCACATGAGCGTGGCGGCGAGAATGGCATAAGCCGCACCACGGCAGATGATAGGCAGACGGAACTGCTCGATGTTGACCTGCATGTCGAGTCTGAAGTACATGAGCAGGGCATAAGCCAGGATAAAGCCGAAGCCAAGGGCAAAGAGTTTCCACACTTTCCACTTCATCACCTTGAGCCACAACAGGTCGATGGCTATGCCCAGATAGACGCCGGGCAGTGCCCATAAGAGCAGTTGTGCCTTGGTATGCTCTTCCAGCCGTATCACCTCGGTATAGAGTATTTCCTCGAGGGTGTGCTCGCAGCCTAAGAGAAGCTCGCCCATAGTCACCACCACCATGATGGGCACTATGTTGCGCAGCCTGAAGATTCTCAGGTCTACATAGGGATTGGCCACCCTGAGCAGCCTGTGTACCACCACGCCCGCCAGAGCCAGCGCCACGCCCGTCAGGATGCGCAGTGTGCGGCTGTCCATCCACATCTTGTAGTCGCCATAGACAAAGATGTAGGACAGCACGAGCATGAGCAGACTGATAAGCAGACCGCTGCAGAAGTCGATGCCACGCAGGCTTATCCTGTTGGGCATGGGGCAGAAGGGACGGCACATCACCAGCTGCACGCCCACCACCACGCACATGGCGCCGATGATGAATACGTGCATCATCTGCCAGGTGAAGTGATAGCCGAACCAAGCCGCCAGGAAGGCGCTGCCCTCGATAGACGTGAGCAGCACGATGTGGAGCACGGGGAAGAACACGGCAAAGTCGCGGCGGGGAGTTATCCACAGCTGGATGTTGCTCATCAACTCAAAGGTGCCTTGCAGCTTGGCCATGCCGCCTATGAAGCACACCACCAGCAGTAGCGGCATGAAGGTGGTATGGATAGTCACGAGGTTGGTCACGGCTATGACCACCGCCGAGGTGATGAGTAGCTGCTGGTTGGTAAAGCTGAACTTCATGCGGAAGAGCATGGGGAAGTAGATGGCCATGCCGGCAAGACTGGCATAGAGCAGCATCATCAGGTCTTCTATCATGAAGTTGGTGGAACCCTGGATGGCCTCAAGCGAACCCAGGTACATACCACCAGAGAACTGGATGCAGAACGCACACAGCACATATATCCACGGCCGGATGCACCGTGGCACCCAGTCGCGGAACATGGGCATATTGAAGCCCATGCCTGCTGTCTGTGGGGGAGGAGGCATTGGTATCATAATCGTCCTTGGCGTCGTAATCAGTATTTCACCTCACACTCCACGTTGTACCCGGCATGCAGGCGGGCAAGGTCTTCGGCGCTGTTGCCGTCGAGGGCGATGCGCACGGTGACGCGCTGCTCGACCTTGACAAAGTTGCCAGTGGCATTGTCGATGGGAAGGAGCGAGAAGGCGCTGCCCGTGGCACGGCTGATGCGCTCCACGCGACCCCGATAGACGATACCGGGCACGGCATCGACGGTGAGCTGCGCCTCAGACCCTTCGTGGATATGGTCGAGCTGGCTCTCCTTGTAGTTGGCCTCGACCCACAGACTGCCCGCATCGACGATGTTTACCAGGGTCTGACCGGGCTGCACGAGCATGCCCTCCTGGATGTCCTTGGTACCCACCACGCCGTCGCAGGTGGCGATGATGTAGCAGTAGGAGAGGTTGAGCTGGGCCAGCTGGACGGCAGCCTGGGCGAGTCGCAGCGTGCTGATAGAGGCAGAGAGGTGGTGGCCCTGCTCGGTCTTGACGCTGGTCTGGGTGGCACGCGAGCGAGCCGCCTGCTCGTATCGGGCTTTGGCACTGAGGTAGGCAGTATGCACGTTGTCATACTGCTGGCGGGTCACAGCCTCCTTGGCGAGCAGGGCTTCGAAGCGGGCGTCCTCGCGACGGGCGTTGTCCAGATGGGCACGGGCTTCCTCGATGCTGGCATCGGTCACCTGCATGCCCGCTTCGGTGGTGGCTATGCTGGAGCCAGTGGCCTTGGAGCCCTCTTCGGCGCGGGCAAGGTCGGCCTGGGCCTGGGCCAGACGCAGACGAAACTCGGTGTCCTCGATGACCACCAGGGTGTCGCCCTTCTTGACGTGCTGGAACTCCTCAAACCTTACCTCCTTGACGAAACCCTGCACACGGGTGTTCTGTGGAGTGACGTGCTGTCGCACACGGGCGTTGTCGGTAAACTCTACATGGCCGAAGTGGCCGAAATTGACAATGACGATACTGGCTCCGATGACAATGAGCAGGAGCACCACGCTGTTGTAAACGTATTTCTTGATATTCTTCATCTTGATGGTTGTTGCGGGTCAGCCGGTGGCGACCCTTGGGTTGGTGTATAGGGTATGGGGCGTAGGGGTGCCGGTGGCTACAGTTGCCCAGCTATGTACTTCATCTTATAATAGGCATAGGCGATGTTGATGCGCGCATCGACCTCGCCCAGTTCGGCGTCGAGCTTCATATTGGTAGCGTCTATCATGTCGGTGATGAGCGCCAGCTGGTTGAGATAGCGGTTGTTGACCACCTGATAGTTCTGGCGCGCCAGCTCCACGCTCTTCTGCTGGGTTTCGAGCTCGGTATAGCTCTGCAGGTAGAGGGTGTAGGCAGCCTGTATCTCGTTGTTTACCTGCTCGGCAGCCACCTCCTTGCGCTCGGCGGCGTTGCGGGAGTTGAGCCGGGCCTGCGCCAGCTTGCGGTTGCTCTTGAAGAGCGCCGACAGCTGATACTGCACGCCCACGCCCACATACCACACGTTGAGGTTCTTGTCTACGGGCGGCAGTTCAAAGGTGATGGGGCCGTTGAAGTTGTTCTGCGCCACGAGAGCCACCTTGGGCAGCAGTTCGCTCTTGGCGATGCGCTCCTGTTGGCGTGCCATCTGCTCGCCCACGCCCGCCATCACCAGTTTAGGGCTTGCCGCCACGGCTGCAGTCTGCCAGTAGGCTTCGCCATCCTTGCCATAGAGGGCAGAGCAGGCATCGTCGGCAGGCTCTATCGCATAGTCTATAGGCAGTCCGAGCGTGTTGCAGAGCTGGTGGTTGAGTATGCGGCGGCTGTTGTGCAGCTGGGTAAGACTCAGACGGAGCCGCTCCATCTGCAGTTCGTATCGGGTGATGTCGTTCTTGAGCGCCACGCCCTGCTGTTGCTTCTCGGTAATGTTGTCGATGAGCTTCTGGGTGAGCGCGATGTTGTTCTCTACCACCCTCTCGCGGTTTGCGGTCTTCATCAGGTCCAGATACTGGCCCAGAGCGATGAAGCGCTGGTTCTGCAGATTGAGAGCCAGCTCGGCCCGAGCCTGGTCGGCACCCAGTTGTGCCAGACGGATGCCTGCATCGATGGCTCCGCCGGCATAGACGGTCTGGCGGGCATCTACCACCAGCTGGTTGCCGAAGTGGGGCGAATGGAGGCCATGCACATGGGCAAAGTCGCGGTCGGTGAGCACTGCATTGCCGATATAGCTGGCAGAAACCTGGGCTCCCACATCGGGCAGACGCTGGCTGCGGGCTGCCCTGACACCCTCGTCAGCAGCTGCCACAGCAGTCTTGCCCGCGCGGATGGTGCGGTTGTGCTGGTCTATCAATCCAAACATGTCTCCGATGGTCATCCTGTGCTCATTCTGAGCATGAGCGTTGGTCGTAATGGCGATACACACGGTTATCGCATAGAATAGTCTTCTGTTCATATCTTTTCTAAAAATCGGTGCAAAGGTAGTTACTATTTGGGAAGCAACAGTGAATAAAAATACGCCAGAATTTGACATTTTGGGAAACTTGGAGTAATTTTGCAGCATGCAAGAGACCCAACTTACCACCATCAGCAGTGCCGTCATCGACGGCGAGAGCCACACCCTCGACCGGGGAGCCATCATCTACAGCCACAGGGGCATCGCCTCGGTGCGTATCAACTTCGACCACTGGGATATGCAGGGCGAGAGCGTGCTTATCATGTTTCCTGGAGATGTTATAAAATGGGAAATGATGGACGACGACTTCTCTGCCGATGCCATCATCTACAGCAGCGACATACTGCGTACGGCGAGCCTCAACATCGAGCACACGGTCTACGATACGCTCAGGGCCGACCGCCGGTGTGGCTACCCCGAGCTCATCGCCCATGTCGTAGACAGCATGTTCCGTATCTTCCGCTTCTATTTCACCGTAGAACACTACACGCTCACCGACCGCATCGTGACCCTGCAGCTGCAGGCGTTCTTCCTGGGTTTCTACGACTATCTGCTCGCCAATCCCCGCGAGCCGGGCAATGACCGCGGCACCCAGCGCAAGGTAGAGCTGTTCAACCGGTTTATGCAGCTGCTCGAAGACGAATACCGCTTGGGACACGAGGTAAACTACTATGCACAGCGCATGAACATCTCGCGCAAGTATCTGGGGCTCATCGTCAGCGACAGGACCGGCGTATCGCCCAAGCGCATCATCGACGAGTACATCATGCTGAGGCTCAAGCTCGCCCTGCGTACCTCCAAGCGCAGTCTGAAGCAGATAGCCGACGACTACAACTTCTCTGACCAGAGCGCTCTTACCCGCTACTTCCGCCATCATGCGGGGCTGTCGCCACAGCAGTACCGTCTGCGCCAGTAGGCTGCACGGTCGCGGGAGCCGCAAGCCACGCGGCTCGGCAGAGCGTGCATGACCAGAGGATGGGGCAACCCTCATGGGCGACGTGGGGAGTGCCCCCGCCGGCTCGTATCAATAGGTACGAGAGCTCGTGACTTACGATACGTGCGCTCGTGACATAAGGCACGTGGGCTCGTGACTTATGTTACGAGCCGACAGCCATGACCTCCACGGCGACAGCCATGACGTCGGGCGCGCTGTCAGCGTTAAACAATCTTAAAAAAGGGGGCTGCGGCATCCATAATCGGCGTTTCAATCGTCTTTAGTAGTGTAACCGCACCGATGGCACCGATGGACACGGTGCCCTACGCTGCAACAACCAAAACAGACATGACAATGAAACAGACTCTGATAAGCATGGCGCTCATACTGATGCTCGCGCTATGCGCCAAAGCACAGAACACCCAGCACAGCTACACCATCACAGGCGTGGTGGCCGACTCGGTCACCCACGAGGGTGAGTCTTACGCCACGCTGACCATTGCGAGAGCCGACTCGGCAGCCAAGCCCGTAAAGCAGGCGCTCACCGACATCAAGGGCCGCTTCAGCATCAGCTCAAGCGGCACGGGCAGCTATCTGCTCATGGTAAGGTCGATGGGACGCAAGCCGATGCAGCGCGCCTACACCGTAGACGCCACCACACGCACCATAGACCTGGGCACGCTGCTCCTGCAGGACGGCGGCAACCAGCTGGAGACGGTCGAGGTGGTGGCCTACAAGCCGCTGGTCAAGGCCGATGTAGACAAGATAGCCTACAGCGTGGAGGACGACCCCGAGGCCAACACCAACACAGTGATAGAGATGCTCAAGAAGGTGCCCATGGTGACTGTAGACGGGCAGGACAACATACGGGTCAACGGCAACAGCTCGTTCAAAATCTATGTGAACGGCAAGCCCAACAACATGATGACCAAGAACCCCAAGGAGGTGCTCAAGAGCATGCCTGCGTCGAGCATCAAGAAAATAGAGGTGATAACCAACCCTGGCCCGAAATACGATGCCGAGGGCGTGGGCGGCATCCTTAACATTGTCACCGAGGGTAAGGGCCCCGAGGGCTATAACGCCACTTTCTCGGGCCGTGCCAACAACAGTAGTTATGGTGGTGGCCTCTATGCCACGGTGAAGCAGGGTAAACTGACTATGAGCGTCAACTATAATGCCAGTAGTAACCACTCGCCTAAGGGCTACACTTACTCCGACCGTAGCCAGATAGGCACCGATGGCACCGTTACCTCGTCTACCGTGGCCGATGGCTACACCAAGGGACATAGCCTGTGGCAGGGCGGTGACGTTGAGGCCAGTTACGAGATAGATACTTTGCGACTGATAACGGGGTCGTTCTCGCTCAGCAAGTTTTCCTCTAAAAGAGACGCCCTGAACACGGCCTTCTCGACGGTGCCGGCCACGGGGCAGCGGCTCTATGGCTATCGCTCGCCCTCGTACAGTAAGGAAAACTGGGACGACTACAGTGCCAGTCTGGACTACCAGCGCTCTTTCAGTGTCAAGGATCGGCTGCTCACCCTGTCATACCGGCTTGAGAGCAGTCCGTCAACCTCAGACAGCCGTTATCTCTATACTGACCGCGAGGCCGCTGATGACTGGCAGACTTTCATAGACCGTATGCGCGACCAGCGCATGGACGGCGATGAGAACACCATGGAGCATACCTTCCAGATAGACTACACCACGCCCTTTGCCAAGCACCACACGTGGGAGGCGGGCGTCAAGTACATACTGCGCCGTAACAAGTCGGACAACGACCGCTATAACCTCGGCACCGGCGACAAGGATGAGACCTACGACAGCGACAATAGTTCGCACTACCGGCACCACAACGATATCCTGGCTGCCTATACGGGTTATGGCCTTACGTTAGACAAGTGGTCGGCTCGCCTGGGCTTGCGCTACGAGCACACCCTGCAGAAAGTAGAGTATCTCCTGGGCCGTGGTACCAACTTCCACAAGAACTTTGACGACCTGGTGCCCTCGGCCCGCCTGGGCTACAAGTTCAGCGATGCCACCAACCTGTCGTTAGGCTACAAGATGCGCATCAACCGCCCCGGTATATGGTATCTGAATCCCTATCTCGATGACCGCATCCCCGATGCCATATCGCAGGGCAACCCCAACCTGGACACTGAGAAAAGCCACGCTGTAGACCTGCAGTTCAGCAGTTACAATTCTAAACTCACCTATACCCTCACAGGCACCTACCAGTTTGTCAATAACAGTATAGAGAGTGTAGACCGCCTGGTTAACGACCGCAATATAGAGGGCCTGCCCAATCCTACCGGCAAGGACGTCATCTATTCATCGTATGCCAACATAGGCCACATCCAGTATGCCGGTCTGATGGCGTATGCCAACTGGACACCCATTACCAATACCCGTATTACCCTCAATGGCAGCGTGGGCTATAGTCACATGAGCGACGGCCAGTCGCTACGCAACCATGGCTGGTGTACCAACATTGATGCCAGCCTGCAACAGACCTTCGCCAAGACCTGGATATTCAACGCGTCGTACTACGTGCAGACCCCGCAGCCGACCCTGCAGGGCAAGGATGCCCGATACCAGTGGTACAACTTCTCGCTGAGCAAGTCGTTTATGGACAAGCGGCTCACCCTGACAGCCTATATCATCAATCCGTTTGGCAAGCGCTATTTCTGCTATCGCAGCGAGACCGTGGCCAACAACTTCCGCACTACGGCCAGCAGCAGCTGGTGCCAGCTGTATTACGGCGTGTCAGTGAGATTCCGTATAGGCAAGCTCAAAGCCAGTGTGAAGCACACTGAGCGCACCGTGGAGAACAACGATGTAAAGCAGGGCGGCGGAGGCGGCAAGGGTTAGCGCAGAGCCTGCCCCGGCACGGCTCCGGCTGACATCGGAGCCACCAGCGACAGGCTGGAAGACGGCGAAAGCGGCCGGAAAGACAGCAAGGGACATCGAGCATCGACACGCGACACTCAGAAAAATGCAGCACGGCTGCATTTTTTTTGTGCCAAACCTTTGTCGGTAAGATAAATGTGAGTATCTTTGAAACCGACATTCAGATAACGACAACAAGCATGAAAACCAAACAGACACTGACAATCATCATCGCCACGCTGGCACTCACCGCCTGTGGCGTGCAGAAGTTGAGCCAGACGGAGAAACTCGTCAGGCAGACCCTGATAGCCCAGGAGACCGACAGTCTGGTAAAAAGCCGCCGCTTCGGCGTAGAGGTGTCGGCTGTATTCCCCCAGGGTGCTTCGATGCGCCATCTCAACTACGACTACGGCATCCAGGTTCACGGCGACACGCTGCGCTCGTATCTCCCCTACTTCGGCCGTGCCTACGAGGTGCCCTACGGCGGCGGCAAGGGGCTCGACTTCTCGGAGCCGATGAAGCGATGGACGCTGACAGAGATGAAGAAAGGCGAGCAGCAGATGAAGATCTGGGTGGAGAACGAGGAAGACTCGTACGTATACACACTCCACATCTATCCGTCGGGCGTGGTAGACCTGACGGTAGACAGCCGGCAGCGCGACCGCATACGCTATAACGGCAACATCACCAAGGAGGCGCGCCGATGAGACGCCTTATACTATATATAATAGGTATAGTGGTGACGGCTATGGGCGCCCACGCCAATCCTCGCTACTGTGCCCGCTATGTCAAGGAGCATCTGCTCTACCAGCGGGGGGCTGAGACCAACGTGATAGACATAGACATGGAGTGGCCCGAGATGGTCGACGGGTCGGCGGCGGTGCCTCTGCAGCGGCTGCTGACACGCACCCTGCTCGGCAATGAGCACTCGACGCTCGACAGTGCCTACACCCGCTTTCTCGCACGCTTTGGCAAGCCCGTGACTCGGCAGTTTGACTCTATCCCCGACGACAGCCGCTTCTGCTACGTCAGTTGTACGCTCAAGCTGATAGGTCACCGTGCCGACAGTTATATCTCGATGAGAGCCAGCTATGTATGCTCGCCCGAGCAGAACTCAACGCAAAAGGGCGATACGGTGTCGATGCTGGTCACGTATGACCTCGGCAGCGGCACAATCATGCGCGATGCCGACCTGCTGCGCATCAACCGACTGCGCGACGGGTACTACGGCGACGACGTCGTCTACAACCTGCTCGCCGGAACCCACACCCCGCTGCCCGACAACATCTATACGCTACAGGTAAACGATGCCTGTCTCGCTGACGACGCACTGCTGATAGACATGTGCTGCACCGACGGCGAGCGCATCACCCCCTTCACCACGCTGGTAGCTCCCGACCGCATCAGGAGTATCGTGACCAAGAACGTGAAGCGGCTCATGAGCGGCAGCGTCACTCTCCTCACCGACCAGTATATGCTGCCCACGCGCGTGGATGGCGACACGGTATACACCCATGCCGACCAGGCTCCCCGATTTGACTTCAACGGCGAGAGCCTAATGAACTATCTGGCTCACAACCTCAGACTCGACCCTGTGGCTATCGAGCGGCTCCCTGCAGGGGCTCGCGCTGTCATTGCCTTCATCGTAGACGCCAGCGGACACATACGCCGCCCCTGCGTGGTGAGCAGTGCCACGCCCGGGATAGACCGCGAACTGATGCGCGCAGCCCGACTCATGCCCGCATGGGCACCAGGAACGGTGGGAGGCAAGCCAGCCAACGTGTGGTGCATGCTGCCCATAGTGCTGAAGAAATAGAAATCGCACGGAGGGTCATCTCCAACTGCGCAGAGGCATCCTCCAGCGATGCCAAGACATCCTCCAGCGACGCAGAGTTATGCTCCACGCCGCTGGTGTTGTCTCCAAGGGTCGGGAAGCGGCAGAAAAGGGTGCCGAAAGCGGTGGTGACAAGCCTGGCGACAGGCGGCGAAAAAGCCACGCAAATTGCGCTATGTCAACCAGATACGACAAATGGCACAAAAATCAGAAAAAAGTGTACAATTATTGTTAAAATACGCACAAAACTGAACTACGTTACTGAGAAGTTTATTAACTTTGCAGTGTCAAAAAACTTTTTGACCGCTGTAGGTTTTCTACAGTGTCGTGTTTAGGGATACAATTGAAACATCAATATTAATAGCATAATTAGGTATGAAAGTAAGAAAATTCTCGCTTGTGGTAGCCTGTATCGGGGCTACTCTTTTAGCTTCATGTGGGAAAAGTGGTGGCGGTATGCCCAACTTCGGTGACAACGAGTTTGCCGTACGCACGATAGCATCGTCGAACGCTGCGCTGCAGACCACCTACCCCGCCACCATCAAAGGTATTCAGGATGTAGAGGTACGTCCGAAGGTGTCAGGCTTCATCACCAAGGTTCTGGTGCATGAGGGTCAGACCGTAGCTGCCGGTCAGGTGCTCTTCACCATCGACAGCGAGACCTATGCCGCTGCCGTGCGTCAGGCCCGGGCAGCCGTCAGCACCGCCAAGGCTCAGCTGAGCACCGCCAAGCTGACCATGGACAACAACAAGAAACTGTATGACAAGGCCATCATCGGCCAGTATGAGTATACCTCTTCTGCCAACTCTTACGCCACAGCCCAGGCTCAACTTGCCCAGGCCGAGGCCGCTCTTGCCGCTGCCCGCGAGCAGTTGGCATGGTGCAGTGTGAAGAGCCCGGCAGCCGGTGTAGTGGGCAGTCTGCCCTTCAAGGCTGGCGCATTGGTAAGCGCGTCGGGTCAGGCATTGACCACGGTGTCGGATGTAAGCACCGTAGAGGTGTTCTTCTCAGTCTCTGAGAGCGAGCTGCTGGCTCTGAGCAAGACCAACGGTAGCACCCAGGCTGCCATCGCCTCCTTCCCCGAACTGAAGTTGAAGTTGGCCGACGGCTCTATCTACAACCATCCCGGCAAGGTAGTCAAGATGAGCGGTGTGCTCGACGCCACTACCGGTTCGGTATCTCTGATAGCCCACTTTGCCAATCCCGACAAGCTGCTGAAGAGCGGCGGCGCCGGCACCATCATCGTGCCCTCGGTAGACCAGGGTGCCATCCAGATACCTCAGGAGGCCTGCTCACAGATACAGAACAAGACCTTCGTGTATGTAGTGACCAAGGACAACAAGGTGAAATATACCGAGATAACCATAAATCCCCAGAACGACGGCCAGACTTATATCGTGACCTCGGGTCTGCACGTGGGTGACCGCATCGTGACCAAGGGTATCACCAAGCTCACCGACGGTATGGAGATTGTCCCCATCACCGAGCAACGCTATGAGCAGAAGATAGACGAGGCTGCCAAGCTGGCCGAGAGCCAGGGCAACGCCCACGACTTCGCTGCCACCATGAGCGGCAAGAAGAAGTAAGCATATATATAATAAGGTATAAGAAAACAAGTAAATCATGACATTTACAAACTTTATCAAACGACCGGTACTCTCGACGGTAATCTCCATCTTCTTCGTCTTGCTGGGTACCATCGGTCTGATATCGCTGCCAGTGGAGCAGTACCCCGATATCGCACCGCCTACCATCTCGGTATCGACCACCTATACCGGTGCTGATGCCCAGACGGTGCTCAACTCTGTCATCGTACCGCTCGAGGAGAGCATCAACGGTGTGGAGAACATGACCTATATGACCTCGTCGGCCACCAACGACGGTATGGCCAACATCACCGTATTCTTCAAGCAGGGATCTGACCCCGATATGGCAGCCGTAAACGTGCAGAACCGCGTGTCTCAAGCACAGGCGCTGCTCCCCGCCGAAGTAACCCGCGTGGGTGTGACCGTGTCGAAACGCCAGACATCCAACGTGATAATGTTCTCTATCACCTCCGAGGACGGCCGCTACGACGACGAGTTCGTTACCAACTACGCGCTGATTAACGTCATCCCCCAGCTTAAGCGTATTACCGGTGTGGGTGATGTGCAGAGTCCCTCTATGCGTAACTACTCTATGCGTATATGGCTCAAGCCCGAGAAGATGAAGGAGTACGGACTCGTACCTTCTGATATTTCAACCGCCCTGGGTGAGCAGAACATCGAGGCTGCCCCAGGTAAGTTTGGCGAGAACTCGGATATGGCTTACGAGTATGTGCTGCGCTACAAGGGTCGTCTGAAGACCGTGCCCGAGTATGAGAACATACTGCTCAAGAGCAACACCACAGGTCAGACCCTGCGCTTGGGTGATGTGGCACGCATCGAACTGGGCGGTCTGAGTTACGCCGTAAGTCTGAAGAACAACGGCCAGCCCGCCGTGATGGGTATGGTACAGCAGATTGCCGGCTCTAACGCCACCCAGATAGCCACCGACGTGAAGAAAGCCCTGGCTGAAGCCAGCAAGAGCTTCCCTCCCGGACTGGAGTACACCATCGAGCAGGATGTGACCGAGTTCCTCTACGCCTCTATCGAGGAGGTAGTGTTTACCCTCATCATCACGCTGCTGCTGGTATTCATGGTAGTGTATATCTTCCTCCAGGACTTCCGCTCGACCCTCATCCCTATGATTGCCGTACCTGTGGCGCTCATAGGTACCTTCCTCTTCCTCTGGATATTCGGCTTCTCCGTCAACCTGCTTACCCTCTCGGCGCTGCTGTTGGCCATCGCCATCGTGGTCGATGATGCCATCGTGGTAGTCGAGGCCGTCCACGCTAAGTTGGACCAGGGCTACAAGAGCGCGTTGACCGCCTCTATCGACGCGATGAACGAGATTTCGGGCGCCATCATCTCCATCACGCTGGTAATGTCGGCTGTGTTTATCCCCGTGTCATTCATGGGCGGCACATCCGGTACCTTCTATCGCGAGTTTGGTGTGACCATGGCCGTATCTATCGTCATCTCCGCCATCAACGCCCTCACCCTGTCGCCAGCCCTCTGTGCCATGCTGCTGAAGCCCCATGCCGACGACGCCGACAGCCACAAGGCCAAGTCGTTCATTGACCGCTTCCACGCTGGCTTCAACTACCAGTTTGAGAAGATTACCAATAAGTATAAAGGTGGTGTCGAGTGGATTATCCGCCACGGCATGATAACCGCCGGTACGATAGTCGCAGGTATTGCCGTGCTGGTCATCCTGATGGCTACCACCAAGACCGGACTTGTGCCCGACGAGGATACCGGTACCCTCTTTGTGACCATTTCGGCAGCCCCTGGTACCAGCCAGGAGCGCACGCTGAAGATTGTGGACCAGGTAGACAAGATGCTGGCAGGCAACCCCGCCATCCAGCGGCGTGAGGCCATCATCGGATACAACTTCATCGCAGGCCAGGGCTCAGACCAGGCCAACTTCATCATCAAGCTGAAGCCATTCGACGAGCGCCCTGGCGGTTTCTTCCACCGCATCAAGAGCGCGATTACCGGCGGCGGCATCGAGGCCCTCTTCGTCAATCCTATGGAGTCGGGCTCAGTGCTGGGCATGATCTACAAGCAGACCGCGACCATCAAGGACGCCCAGATTCTGGCCTTCGGCCCTCCTATGATTCCTGGCTTCTCTGCCCAGAGCGGTGTGACGATGACCATGCAGGACAAGACCGGTGGCGACTTGAACCGCTTCTTCGAGGTGACCAAGAACTTCCTCGCCGAGCTCAACAAGCGCCCCGAGATACAGAACGCCATGACTTCATACAACCCCAACTATCCCCAGTACATGGTGGATGTAGACGTAGCCAAGACCAAGCAGGCCGGCATCTCACCCTCTACGGTGCTCGCCACCCTGCAGGGCTACTACGGAGGTATGTATGCGTCTAACTTCAACGCCTACGGCAAGCTCTATCGTGTAATGATACAGGGTGACGTGTCGAGCCGTATGCGCCCCGAGGATCTGTCCAACATCTACGTGCGCACCTCGTCGGGCCAGATGTCGCCTGTAAGCGAGTTTATCAACCTGCGCCGAGTATACGGACCGTCCAACGTGAACCGTTTCAACCTTTTCACCTCTATCAACGTGTCGGTTACCCCCAATACGGGCTACTCTACCGGTGAGGCCATCAAGGCCATCTCTGAGGTGTCCAAGGACAATCTGCCCGACGGCTACGGCTACGAGTATTCTGGTCTTACCCGCTCTGAGGCAGAGTCGAGCAACTCTACCGCCATCATCTTCGTACTCTGTATCGTATTCGTTTACCTGATTCTGAGTGCGCAGTACGAGAGCTACATCCTGCCTCTGTCGGTAGTGCTGTCCATCCCCTTCGGTCTGGCTGGTGCGTTTATCTTCACCAACCTCTTCGGCCACTCCAACGACATCTACATGCAGATTTCGCTGATTATGCTTATCGGTCTGTTGGCCAAGAACGCCATCCTTATCGTGCAGTTCGCCCTTGAGCGCCGCCGCACGGGTATGGCCATCAAGTACTCGGCCATCCTGGGAGCCGCAGCCCGTCTGCGTCCTATCCTGATGACCTCACTGGCCATGGTTATCGGTCTGCTGCCACTGATGTTTGCTTCGGGTGTAGGCAAGAACGGTAACCAGACTCTGGGTGCCGCCGCCGTGGGAGGTATGTTCATCGGTACCGCCATCCAGGTATTCGTAGTGCCCGCCCTCTTCGTGGTATTCCAGTGGCTCCAGGAGCGCATTAGTCCGCTCAAGTTCGAGGACGAGACCAACGAGGAAGCTGCCGCCGAGCTGGAGCAGTATGCCTCTGCCGCCCACCACAGAGGACTGACCAAGAAGTAGTAAACCGACCAATAACTTGAAGTAAAGACAATGAAAAAGAATTTGAATATATTGCTCGTAGGTCTTGCAGTGCTCAGCATGAGCAGCTGCAAGAGCCTCTACGGCAAATACGAGCGTCCTGATGTGAAGACTGCCGGCCTGGTGCGCGACTCTGCGTCGCTTACCGACACGCTGGCCGTCACCGACACCACCTCGTTTGCCAACATCCCCTGGCGCTCGGTGTTTACCGACCCCCAGCTGCAGAGCCTCATCGAGAAGGGATTGGCCAACAACCCCGACCTGCTCAACGCCGCCCTCAACGTGAAGATGGCTGAAGACCAGCTCAAGGTGGCCAAGCTCGCCTTTGTGCCCGCCCTCACCTTTACGCCCCAAGGCACCATCGCCTCGTGGGACGGCAACAAGGCCACCCAGACCTACAGCCTGCCCGTGACCGCCAGCTGGTCGCTCGACCTCTTCGGCAACCTGCTCTCCGTGAAGCGTGGCGCCCAGATGTCGCTCTTGCAGATGAAGGACTATCAGGTCACGGTCAAGACCAACCTCATAGCCAACATCGCCAACCTCTACTACACCCTGCTGATGCTCGACAAGCAGCTCGAGCTCGTAAGCGACATGGAGACCCTCACCAAGGACACTTGGGAGACCATGAAGGTGCTCATCGACAGCCGCCGCGGCTACCGTTCGGTATCGGTCCAGGCCGCCGAGTCCAACTACTACTCGGTGCTGACCAAGAAGGCCGACCTGAAACGCCAAATCCGCGAGACCGAGAATACGCTTAGCCTGCTCCTGGGCGAACAGGCGCAGACCATAGCCCGTGGCAAGATAGAGGCCCAGAGCCTGCCCACCAGCTTCTCTACCGGAGTGGGCGTGCAGCTGCTCAACAACCGCGCCGACGTCCATGCCGCCGAGATGGCCCTGGCCCAGTGCTTCTATGGCGTAGAGACCGCCCGCAGCCGTTTCTATCCCTCCATCACCATCTCGGGCACAGGCGCCTTCACCAACTCTGCCGGCGCAGGCATCGTCAACCCCGGCAAGTGGCTGCTCTCTGCCGTAGGCTCGCTCGTGCAGCCCATCTTCCAGAACGGACGCCTCATCGCCGGACTCCGCGTGGCCAAGGCTCAGTATGAGCAGGCCTACAACACCTGGCAGAACGCCGTGCTCAAGGCCGGCAGCGAGGTGAGCAACGCCCTGGTGCTCTACAACTCATCGGAGGAGAAGAGCCAGATTGAGGCCAAGCAGATAGAGGTGCTCCAAAAGAACGTCGAGCAGACCCGCGAGCTCGTGGGCGACGCCGGCAGCAACTATCTGGACATCATCACCGCCCAGTCGTCACTGCTCAATGTGCAGCTGTCCAAGGTGGCCGACGACTTCAACAAGATGCAGGCAGTGGTCAACCTCTACTACGCCCTCGGCGGTGGAGCCAAGTAATATTAACCCATTAATCAAGATTACAACTAATATGGCAAGTATAATAAGTCCCAAGGCAGACGTGTCGCCCAAAGCCAAGATAGGCGACAACTGCCGCATATATCCCTTCGTCTATATCGAAGACGATGTAGAGATTGGCGACAACTGCGTCATCTATCCCTTCGTGAGCATCCTCAACGGTACCCGTATGGGCAGCGGCAACAAGGTGTTCCAAGGAGCCGTCATTGCCGCCCTTCCCCAGGATTTCAACTTCACCGGTGAAGAGAGCCATGTGGTGATAGGCGACAACAATACCATACGCGAGAATGTGGTCATCAACCGCGGCACCCATGCCGGCGGAAAGACCATGCTGGGCAACGGCAACTTCCTCATGGAGGGCGCCCACATCTCCCACGACACCGTGGTGGGCAACAAGTGCGTATTCGGCTACGGTACCAAGATTGCCGGCGACTGCGAGATAGGCGACAGCGTAATCTTCTCTACCTCAGTCATCGAGAACGCCAAGACCCGCGTGGGCGACATGGCCATGATACAGGCCGGCACCAGTTTCTCCAAAGACGTGCCTCCCTACATCCTCGCCGGTGGCAAACCGGTGGCTTACGGCGGTCCCAACAACGTCATCATGGAGGCTGCCGGCATCGACGAGAAGGTGCGCAAGCACGTGGCCAATGCCTACCGACTGGTATTCCACGGCCAGACCTCGCTCTTTGACGCCATCAACCAGATTAAGGACCAGGTGCCCGACGGCGCCGAGGTGCGCAAGGTGGTGGAGTTTCTGAGCCAAAGCAAAGCAGGTATCATTACCAAGATATAATCCATACCTAATTAGTGTTATCACACCGAGGGAGTTCGCTGATAGAAGCGGGCTCCCTCTTTTATTGTCCCCGCCGAGGCAGACACCGCCTCTGCTGGGAGCGCAGACCACGGTTGGCGGCTCGTGACGGAAGTCACGTGGGCTCGTGCCTTATGATACGCGCCCACGTTTCAAAAGGCACGGACTCACGTATCATAAGTCACGAGCCACCGACGATGGCTCCAGCCCCTCGGAGAAGCCATCTCCATCGACCGCTGACGCCATCTCCATCGACCGCTGACGCCGTCTCCAGCCCTCTGATTGCCGCCCCTGATGCAATATACCACAATCGTGGTAGTCCAAATAACCCATGTATGCTATTGCGAGAAAGTGAAAATCGCCGTAACTTTGCATCGACAATATCAATAAATGTATTACCGCGCTCTGTCTGCCCTCTCATTTAGGTCCACAGACGAGCCAAAAACGATTAGAAAGGAAAGTATTATGAGCAACAAGAAGTACCGTTTCGAGACCCTTCAACTGCACGTAGGCCAGGAGCAGGCCGACCCCACCACCGACGCCCGCGCCGTGCCTATCTACCAGACCACCTCTTACGTGTTCCGCAACTCCCAGCACGCCGCCGACCGCTTTGCCCTGCGCGATGCCGGCAACATTTACGGCCGACTGACCAACCCCACCCAGGAGGCATTTGAGAAGCGCATGGCAGCACTCGAAGGCGGAGTGGCAGCACTGGCAGTGGCTTCGGGAGCGGCTGCAGTGACCTACGCCCTGCAGAATGTGGCCGTCAACGGTGACCACATCATAGCCGCCAACAATCTCTACGGCGGCACATTCAACCTGATAGAACACACGCTGAGCACTCAGGGCGTGACATCGACCATCGTAGACCCCGCCAACTTTGACGAGGTCGAGGCAGCCTTCCGTCCCAACACCAAGGCCATCATCGTAGAGACCTTCGGCAACCCCAACGCCAGCGTCACCAACATAGACCGCATCAGCGAGATAGCTCACCGCCACAACACCATCGTGGTGGTCGACAACACCTTTGGCACCCCCTATCTCTTCCGTCCGCTCGAGCACGGCGCCGACATCGTGGTACACTCTGCCACCAAGTTCATCGGTGGCCACGGCAGTTCGCTCGGCGGTGTCATCGTCGACGGCGGCCGCTTCGACTGGAAGGCCAATGCCGACAAGTATCCCACGCTCGCCCAGCCCGACCCCTCTTACCATGGTGCCGTTTTCGCCGACGTGGCTGGCGCTGCCGCCTTCGTCACCCGCATCCGCGCCGTGGTGCTGCGCGATACGGGAGCCGCCATCAGCCCCTTCAACGCCTGGATACTGCTCCAGGGCCTCGAGACCCTCTCGCTGCGCGTGGAGCGCCATGTCTACAACACGCTGCGCATCGTCGAGCATCTCGCCCACCATCCCAAGGTGGCCAAGGTAAACCACCCCTCGCTCGCCTCACATCCAGACCACGAGCTCTACAACCAGTATTTCCCCAACGGCGGCGGCTCTATCTTCACCATCGAGCTCAAGGGCGGTGAGAAAGAGGCTTGGGAGTTTATCGACCACCTGCGTATCTTCTCGCTCCTTGCCAATGTGGCCGACGTGAAGAGTCTGGTCATCCACCCCGCCACCACCACCCACTCACAGATGACTCCCCAGGAGCTCGAAGAGCAGCACATCTATCCCTCGACCATACGCCTGAGTATCGGCATCGAGCATGTAGACGACCTCATCGATGCCCTCGACGAGGCACTTACCTACGTCAAGTAATAATCACAATAACTGTCAGCCGGCCTCTCCCCTCGTCTCTTTCCGCTATAGTGGGGAGAGGCTGCCGACCCAACCACAAAGAAGAACACTATGGCAAAAATTGCAAAACAGTTGACCGACCTCATCGGCAACACCCCCCTCTTGGAACTTAACAAGTATTCGGCCACCAAGCACCTTGACACCCCCATCATTGCCAAGGTAGAGTATTTCAATCCCGGCGGCAGCGTCAAAGACCGCATCGCCCTCGCCATGATTACCGACGCCGAGCAGCGTGGCATCCTCAAACCCGGTGCCACCATCATCGAGCCCACCAGCGGCAACACGGGTGTGGGCCTGGCTCTGGTGTCGGCCGTGAGAGGCTATCACCTCATCCTCACCATGCCAGAGACCATGAGCGTGGAGCGTCGCAACCTCGTCAAAGCCTATGGGGCACGGGTAGAACTGACCAGTGGCAAAGACGGCATGACGGGAGCCATCAGGCGCGCCGAGGAGCTGAAGCGCGAGATACCGGGCAGCGTGATACTGCAGCAGTTTGAGAACCCCGCCAACCCACAGACCCACTACCTCACCACCGGCAAGGAGATATGGGAGCAGACAGAGGGCAAGATAGACATCTTTGTAGCTGGCGTGGGCACCGGAGGCACCATCTCGGGCATCGGCCGCCGTCTGAAGGAGTACGACCCCAATGTCAAGGTAGTCGCCGTAGAACCCGCCTCGTCGGCAGTGCTCAACGGCAAGCCCAGCGGTCCGCACAAGATACAGGGCATCGGTGCCGGATTTGTGCCCAAGACCTACGACGCGACGGTGATAGACGAGGTGCTTGACATCGACAACGACGACGCCATCCGCACCGGTCGCGAACTGGCTGCCAACGAAGGACTGCTCACGGGCATCTCGTCGGGAGCCGCCGTATATGCCGCCACCCTACTGGCCCAACGCCCCGAAAACCGCGGCAAGCGCATCGTGACGCTGCTGCCCGATACCGGCGAGCGTTATCTCTCGACCGTGCTCTACGCCTTCGACGAATATCCGCTCTAACCCCCCACCCTCTACAGCCACGGCAACACGGCGCAAGCCGCAGCCTGGCATCAAAAAGACAAAGCCGCAGCAGGTCTGTACCGCTGCGGCTTGTTTCGTATATTCCAATCAGTATCAAGGCATCGCCCACGGCATGACTGCCGATGGGTCTGGGCAATGGCAGCCCTGCTGACGGCTATCCCATCACGACATCGAGAACCATCATCAACACGAAGCCCATGGCAAAACCTATCGTGCTGAGATTGCTGTGCGCACCGCTGGAGGCTTCGGGTATCAGTTCTTCGACCACCACGTAGAGCATGGCTCCTGCTGCAAAGGCGAGCATATAGGGAAGAGCGGGCAGCAGCAGCGAGGCCAGCACCATGACAGCTATGGCTCCGATGGGTTCGACGACTCCGCTGAGCGTCCCCAAGACAAACGATTTCCACCTGCTGTTGCCAGCCGCCCTCATGGGCATGGAGATGATGGCGCCCTCGGGGATGTTCTGGATGGCTATGCCCAACGCTACCGTGACGGCACTGGCCAAAGAGATGTATGATGCATCATTCTCGGCACCGGCAAAGACTACACCCACTGCCATGCCTTCGGGCAGATTGTGGATAGTCACCGCAAAGGCAAGCATGGCTGTCTTGGACAGGTGAGACCTGACGCCCTCGGGCTTGTCGGTGCCTATATGGAGGTGGGGAGTAAACTCGTCGATAACCAGCAGAAAGCCAATGCCCAGAAGAAAACCCACCGCAGCAGGAACCACCGACCACGCTCCACGCCCAGCCACCATCTCCATAGCCGGGATGAGCAAGGACCATACCGATGCTGCCACCATCACGCCCGAAGCAAAGCCCAACAACGACTTCTGCAGTCGCACAGACATATCGCGCTTCATCATAAAGACAAATGCGGAGCCGAGCATCGTACCCAGCAGCGGAAGCAGAAGCCCCACGATTATTGTAAGTGTCATAGCTGTCATATTCTACCTTATTATTATTTGTTCCTGCTGCAAAGATACGGTGAAATCGCGAGTCTGGCAATACCCTGATGTGATTTTTTTTCGCCATGGCGGCAAGGACAAAAGACAGAGGTCTGTCTGCGATTGCCCCCAGGGACTACTGATAGAGGACAACTGCCAACGGAAACTTTGTGAACAAATAATCGGGAATAGTGTTGGGCAATTCGCCGATTTTCATTACTTTTGCCCCATCGGCGGGCGGCATTGCCACGATGCACATGATGCACGCCACATCCGCCACCAGTAAGAAGCAGATGATGAATAGGCATTAATCTGCCCTTTGATTTTAGTTATCACTCACAGGGGCGCACTCCACCGACGTGCGCCCCACTTTATTGGAACCAATAAAAGATGAAAAGACTGTCACCGCTCACCCACCGCCGCTATCTGGTACCGCTGGTACTGGTAACCCTACTGTTCTTCCTGTGGGGATTTGCGCGCGCCATACTCGATGTACTCAACAAGCATCTGCAGAACCAGATGGACATCAGCATCACCCAGTCGTCGCTCATCCAGGTGACCACCTATCTGGGCTACTTCCTGATGGCCATCCCCGCGGGCCTGTTTATCAACCGCTATGGCTACCGGCGCGGCGTAGTACTGGGTCTGCTGCTCTTCGGGGCAGGGTCGCTGCTGATGATCCCCGGCGTCGAGGCAGGCACATTCAGGGCTTTCCTGCTGGCACTCTTCGTGATAGGCTGCGGACTGGTGTTTCTGGAGACTGCCGCCAATCCCTACGTGACCGAGTTAGGCCCCGCCGAGACATCGACCAGCCGTCTGAACCTCTCACAGTCGGTCAACGGACTGGGCTGCCTCTTCGCCACCTTTGCCGTGGGCCAATGGTTCTTCGGCTCGGGCAACATCGAGAGCGTGGTGCTGCCCTACGCGGTGATGGGAGCCACCGTGCTGGTGGTGGCACTAATCTTCACCCGCGCCAATCTGCCCGAGATAGCCCATGCCGACGACGCCAGTGCCCGGCTCAGCCGCAGCCATATCGCCGAACTGCTGCTGCACCGACGCCTCTTCGTCTTCGGACTGGCGGCCCTGCTGTGTTATGAGATTGCCGAGATATCCATCAACAGCTACTTCATCAACTTTGTGACCGGGCAGGGATGGATGGACGACTCGACGGCATCGATGGTCATCACCTGTGCCTTGGCCTTCTTCATGGTGGGACGCTTTGTGGGCAGCTGGATTATGCGCAGCGTGGCGGCAGAGACCATGCTGCTGACTTGCGGCGCTGGCGCCGTGGCGTGTACGGCGCTGGTGCTTGCCGATATAGGCATCGTATCGATGGTGGCGCTGGTGGCCATCTATCTCTTCGAAGCCATCATGTTTCCCACCATCTTCGCCCTGTCGCTGCGCGGACTCGGCGCCTACACCAAGAGCGCCTCGTCGCTGCTGATGATGACTCCCATCGGCGGCTGTGGCTTTCTGCTGATGGGGCTGATAGCCGACCACGTCAACCTGGTGGTTCCCTTTGTGATACCCCTCATCGGCTTTGCCGTGGTGACCACCTATGCGCTGCGCCTCCGCCACGGTAGAAGCCATGGTGGTGACGGCTCGGTTTTGCAAAGTTGATTTTGCATTTCTGCGCCTAACCGCAGCCAATAGGAAAATAATGTGAAAAACAACCACAACGAGCCAAAAAAAATCATTGTCAACCTTTGGATTGACGATTTTTCGTTGTACTTTTGCAGTCGGAATAGGGCCTGTATCATCACGATACGGGCATAGTCCGTAAATGACTACATTTTTTATAACAAATAACAATTATGGTAAACTACAAAGAATTAGGCCTCGTTAACACCCGCGAGATGTTTAAGAGAGCCATCAATGGCGGTTATGCTATCCCTGCATTCAACTTCAACAACCTGGAGCAGCTGCAGGCTATCATCAAAGCTTCTTCTGAGCTGAAGTCACCGGTTATCCTTCAGGTTTCTAAGGGTGCCCGTAACTATGCTAACGAGACTCTGCTCCGTTACATGGCAGAAGGTGCAGTAGAGTATGCCAAGGAATTGGGCTGCAAGCATCCTGAGATTGTTCTCCACCTCGACCACGGAGACAGCTTCGAGCTCTGCAAGAGCTGCGTTGACCTGGGCTTCTCTTCTGTAATGATTGACGGTTCTGCTCTGCCTTACGAGGAGAATATCGCTCTTACCAAGAAGGTAGTAGAGTACGCTCACCAGTATGACGTAACCGTTGAGGGTGAGCTCGGCGTATTGGCAGGTGTTGAGGACGAGGTTTCTTCAGACGTATGCCACTATACAAAGCCTGAGGAAGTTATCGACTTCACCACACGCACTGGCGTAGACTCACTGGCTATCTCTATCGGTACTTCTCACGGTGCTTACAAGTTCACTCCCGAGCAGTGCACCCGCGACCCCAAGACCGGCAAGCTCGTTCCTCCTCCATTGGCATTCGACGTTCTGGATGAGATTATGGTTAAGCTGCCTGGCTTCCCAATCGTTCTCCACGGCTCTTCTTCTGTTCCTCAGGAGTATGTAGACATGATCAACGAGTACGGTGGCAAGCTGCCTGACGCAGTTGGTATCCCCGAGGAGCAGCTCCGCAAGGCTTCTGAGAGCGCCGTTTGCAAGATTAACATCGACTCTGACTCTCGTCTGGCCTTCACCGCTGCCGTTCGCAAGGTATTCCACGACAAACCAGGAGAGTTCGACCCACGTAAGTACTGCGGTCCCGCTCGCGACCTCATGGAGCAGATGTACAAGCACAAGATTACTGACGTGCTCGGTTCTGACAACAAGCTCGCAAACCTCGACTAATCATCGCGCCGCATAGACGGCAACAATGATAACCCAAATGATGAGGCGGAGTCCATGACCTATGGGCTCCGCCTCTCTGTATAGATGCGCACTGGAGAGATGGATGGATGGCGCAAAGACAGCAACAGGCGCATCAAAGAAGAGCCCCGGTGAAGACGCAATGGTCGTCTTCGCCGGGACTCTTGTCATCTGTCGTATTGTGTACCGCCAGCCTTCGCCCACAGACGAAGACCGGCGGCAATGGAAGGGCTACAGACCGCGGGCCTTGAGCAGTCCGGAAGCGTCGGGAGAGGTCATGCCTGTGAAGTCGGTGAACATCTCCATCTGGTCCTTGGTGTTGCCACGGCTGAGGATTTTCTCGCGGAACGCCTTGCCCACTGCGGGGTCGAGGGCGCCATGCTTGGCAAAATAGTCGGCAATGTTGACTGCCAGCACCTCGGTCCACAGATAGCTGTAGTAACCGGCAGCATAGCCACCGCCCCATACGTGGTTGAAGTAAGAGGTGGAATAGCGTGGAGGTATCTGCGCGTTGAGCAGGCCCACCTTCTTGAGCGCCTGGCTCTCAAAGAGAGGAGCCTTGTCGGCGGTGGGCACCTCGTCGGCCTTCATCAGGTGCCAAGCCATATCGACGCTGGTGGCGGCAAGGTTCTCGCCCAGAGCGTAGGCGGTCTGGAAATTGATGCTCTCGAGCATGCGCTTCTTCAGGTCGGCAGGCATGGGAGCTCCGGTGACGGCATGGCGCACGTAGTGGTCGAATATCTCGGGGATGGAGGCAAACGACTCGTTGAACTGAGAAGGCATCTCGACGAAGTCGCGGGCTACGGCTGTACCGGAGAGCGTGTTGTAGCGGCAGTCGGACAACATGCCGTGCAGGGCGTGACCAAACTCATGGAAGAGCGTGGTAGCCTCGTCCCAGGTGAGGAGCGAAGGCTGGCCTTCGGGCGCCTTGGCGTAGTTGCATACATTATATATAATAGGTAACTGATGACGCTCTCTGCTCTGCTTGGCAAAGGCGCTCATCCATGCGCCACCGCGCTTGGTGGGACGACGGTAGTAGTCGCAATAGAACAAAGCCAGAGGACTGCCATCGGCATTGCTTACCTCGAAGACCTTCATATCGGGATGATAAGTGGGGATGTCGGGGCGGCGCTTGAACTGGAGACCGTAGACGCGCTGGGCTGCATAGAAGACACCCTTCTCTACGACGCTGTCAAGGTTGAAGTAAGGCTTCACCTCGTCATCGCTGATGTTGAGCACCTCCTTCTTCATGAGCGCAGAGTAGTAGAAACGGTCGTAGGGCTGGAGCTTGAAGTCGGCGCCCTCAGTCTTCTGTGCATAGGCTTCGATGGCGCGAGTCTCGGCGTCGGCCTTGGGCGAATACTCCTTGATGAGCTGGGCGAGGAACTTGTTGACATTCTGCGAGTTCTTGGCCATAGTCTTCTCGAGCGAGTAGTCGGCATAGTTGGCATAACCCATCAGGCTGCCCTTCTCGGCGCGCAGACGAGCCATTTCGGCCACGATGGAGAAGGTGTTGAACTCGGGGCGCGTGCCGTCGGCGCGGTGGATGCTGGCCTCATAGACCTGGCGTCGCAGGTCGCGGTTGCGCAGACTGGCGAGGATGGGCTGCTGTGTGGTATTGATGATTACGATGCAGTAGGGAGCCTTGGCACCACGGCTCTCGGCATCCTTCTTGCACTGGGCGATGTCGGCATCGCTCAGACCGTCGAGCTTCTCCTTGCTGTCGACCCATACCACAGCGTTGTTGGTCGCCTCGGGCAGGAGGTTGCCCCACTGCTGCTGGAGGTCGGAGATACGCGAGTTAATCTGCTTCATGCGCTGCATCTTGTCGGCAGAGAGCATGGCGCCCGAACGCACAAAGCCCTTATATATCACCTCGGTGAGTCGCTGGTCTTCGCCGGTAAGGCTCTTGTACTCGTGGTCGTATACATACTTGATGCGCTCGAAGAGCTTCTGGTTGAAAGATATCTCATTGTCCAAGTCGGTGAGCAAGGGTGTCACCTTCTTCTCGGTGTCGGCGATGACGGGCGTCTTGTGGGCACTGCAGAGTCCGAAGAAGACATTGCTGACATTCTCGAGCAGCACGCCACTGTTCTCGTAGGCGAGGATGGTGTTGGCAAAGGTAGGTTTGGCCTTGTTGTCCACTATCTTCTGGATGTTCTCACGCTGTTGCTTGACCGCAGCCTCGATGGCAGGCAGGTAGTCGGTCTCCTTGATGCGTGCGAAGTCGGGCGCTCCAAAGGGGAGAGTGCTCTTCTGGAGCAGCGGGTTCTGTCGACAGGTCTTGTTGCCGTGGTCACAGCATGCACTACCGGCGTGCTGGGCATCTGCGGCGACAGGCATTTGCAGCAAAGCTGTTGCCAGTCCGATGGTAATAAAAGCCTTGTTGATTTCCATATTGATGATTGTTTGAGTCTTGTGCCTACAAATTTACTCAATACTATTGGTATAAAAGACAAAAACCATTAACATTTTTGTCTTGCGTGGCAATTTGTTGCCAACTGGGGCACCCGCACATGCGCAGAGTGCCCTGCCACGGGTGCAGCCTATTTCAGATAGAAGAGGAAGTCCTCGCCGTCCCACTCCCAGCCCACGATGTCGTAGCGGATGAGGCGTGCCAGTATCTTGATGACCAGGAAACGCTTGATGTGGGCTATCTTGGAGATGACCTGGAGAGGCTGGTGAGGATTGAGACGCATCATCTCCATCAGCCCCGACTCGGTATCGGTGTAGGGCATCACGTTCTCTTCGCGCTGCTCTTGTTTCCACATCTCTATAATTACGGGCGACGCCACCACATTCTCATCCTTGATGCGCATATAGGCGGTCTTGTGGCCCTCGTCGTCGAAGGCGCACACCGGCTTGGCAGTAGCGGGCGGAATGGTGGCAACCACCACATTGCGCCCATCGACATGATAGGTCTTGAAGTTGATGTCGGCCTCGGGCTCACAGCATCCGTAGGCCGCACGGGTCATCATGTAGATTTCCTCTTCGGTCTTGACTCCGGCTATGGTACCGTCGTCGCGCACGCCGATGAGCAGGCGGCCGCCCACGGTATTGGCAAATGCCGACACCGAACGCGCCAGTTTGCCGGCGTCGGTGATTTCGTACTTGAAGTCCTGCTGCCGGTGCTCGCCCTGAGCCGTGAGGTCGTGTATGTATTGACTGTCGTCGCGCATGGTGGATGAAGAATTATTCCTGATAACGCTTGGTGCGCACCTTGAACTTGTCGAAGCCCTCGCCATAGACTCCGATTACAGCACTCTGTGACACAAAGGCTTTGGGGTCTATCTCGTTGATGAGCATGAATATCTTGTGAGACTCGCTCTTCTTGGCCAGCACGAAGAGCATGTGGACATCGCGGCCCGAGTAGAAGCCATGGCCGTTGACCACGGTCACGCCGCGGTGGGGGTCATTGATGATGCGGGCACCAATCTCTTCATACTTGTCGGAGATGATGAAGAACTGCACCGAACGGCGCATGGAGTTGACCACATAGTCTATGCAGAGCGACGAGACGATGAGTGTCACATATCCGTAGATGATTTTCTCCCAGTCGTGCAGCACAAAATAGCTCGAGGTGATGATGGTAAGGTCGACCACGAGGAACACGCGGCCCAAAGATATGTTGCGATACTTGCTGATGATGGCTGCCACGATATCCGTGCCTCCGGTAGAGCCGTTGAAAGCCAGTCCCAAGCCGATACCGCTACCCATGAACACACCGCCGATGATGGAGGTCATGAAGGGGTCGCCCTCCAGCAGATGGATGCTCTCCAAATGCTCCTGGAAGACGGCGGAAAGCGCCGTGAGCAACGACACCGCGTAGATGGTCTTCACGCAGAAGCGCCAGCCCAATATGCGGAGCGCAATGAGAAGCAGCGTGGCGTTGATGGCAAAGTAGGACATCTGGACGGGGATGTCCATGCCCCAGTAGAGTACCGATGATACACCCGGCACACCGCCCGTAGGTATCTTGTTGGGCAGCAGGAAGATGGTCCAGCCCAATCCATAGGAAATCATGGCTATGCTTATCATCACATAGTCACGTATCTCTTTGCGTATTGCCTTCTTTCTTTCAATAGTCAAGGTCATTGTCGTCGATGTATTTATTATGGTTATAAAGTGTGTGCAAAGTTACGCAGTTTTCCACGATAATATGTTTGATTGTTATCCTTTTTTCTCTAATTCTTGATTAAAAGGAGATAGTTTTTGTCCCTACCTTTCAGTCTATAATCTTATAGTGGCGCAAAGCGTGGGCTATGCCGTGGTTGTCGACATCGGTGGTGACGAAGTCGGCAGCCGCCTTGACATCGTCGGCACTGTTGCCCATAGCCACGCCAATGCCAGCAGCACTGAGGATGGCGATGTCGTTGCCACCATCGCCGAAGGCCATGGTCTGGCTGATGTCAAGGTGCAGGAAACCGGCCATCTCGCGCAAGCCAAGTGCCTTGTCGACACCCTGGCGGGTAAAGTCGGTAAACTCCGGGTGCCAACGGCCCGAGGTGACATGGCGCAGACGTGGGCTGAGTGCAGCTTCCTGGGCGCGGGTCATAAAGGGCGACAACTCCAGGATGCCCTCTGTGCCCAGGTCCTTGAGCGTCAGGCTGTAGTCGAGCACATCTACGCCAAGCCCCTTGACATAGATACGGTCTACGAGGTCGGAATTGTTGTAGACCACGATGGTCCGCTCACCGTCTACCACCACCGGATAGTGGTTGTCGATGGCGTCGGCGAGCACGGTAGCCACGTCGTCGGGGTCCATAGGGTGACGGCTCACCACCGTATCGCCCACCACGCAGTAGGCACCATTGGTGGTGATATATCCGTCGATGAGGTGAGCGATGGGCTTGAGGTTGGTGATAAAGGCCATGGGGCGGCCCGTGGATATATAGATGCCCACGCCACGCCGGTGGGCTTCCTCGAGCGCCTCTACGGTAGAGGCGGGCACGGTGTGGGGGGGGAAGCTCACCAACGTGCCGTCGATGTCGAAAAAGAGTGCTTTGATATTCATTATCGTCGTCTAATCGTTGTCATACATTCCTCTGAACCATCTCAGTTCGTCGTAGGTCTGGCGGATATCGTCCATATCGATGTCGAAGGTGCGGTCGACCGTACGCGGCGAGTCGTGGAGGGAGTGAGAGAAGAGCCAGTCGTAGGTCTTCTGCAGATAGAAGAGGCGTGCGGGTGTGCCGTGGTTGCCCCCTTTTATCCAGTCGTAGCGCAGCAGCTGGTCGTTGCCGCTCTGCTGCAGATAGTCGACCACTCGCTTGGACTGGGCTATAGGCACGGCGCGGTCGGCGGTACCATGCATGATCCACAAGGGCACCTGGCCCAGCCCCGCGGGCTCCTTCACCGAGCAGCCTCCGCAGAGCGCCATGGCAGCTGCCACCTTGTCGGGATAGGCTGCCACAAAATCCATCGTGCCGTAGCCTCCCAGGCTCATGCCCAGGACATAGACGCGGGTGGTGTCGATGGCATAGTGTGCCACGGTCCACTCCAGCAGGTCGTTGATTTTCTTGGGGTTCCACGCTCCACCTCCGTTCTGCGGCGCCAGCACCACAGCAGGCACAATCTTACCCTTCTGTATGGCGTGGAGCACCCCATAGCGGCGCACCTTTTCCAAATTGTTGCCACACAGACTGGCGCCGTGGAGGAATATGACCAGCGGCACGCCACGTCCCTCTGCTTCGTACTCCTCGGGAGTGAATATCCAGAAGTTGTAGCTTCCCGGAACCTTGCCGCGCATGGCCTCCATCTTGCCCTGACCGTCGGTGGCTGCATGGGCGGCAAGCGTCGTGAGCCACAGCAAGGCCAGGAATATCGTCTTCAGTTTCATCAGCTATGTCTTTATACGTTATTGCAAAGTTAATGATAAACCAGCAATAATATGTGACAATAGCGTTAATCTTTATAAATCGCGCCATAATCGATGATGATGTTGACAAAGGTCAACCCGCACCCCGACGAGGCTTACACAAACGCTGCCGACGCCGCCATCATCACGGTGCTTGCCGCTGCGAAGGCTATTTTTATAAAAAATAGCGCCGGATATGCCTCTGCAAGTGTTTTTTTTATCCCTAAGGCCTAAATTCTGCCAATTTATTGCTACCTTTGTACAAAACTATTAGCTTTAACAATGGAAATATTAAGAAAATTATCTGTCAAGGCCTTCCTGGCTTTGAGCGTAATGTGTGGTGCCACCACGGCTGTCCACGCTGAAAATCTTACGCAGTATGTGAATCCCTATGTGGGAACCGGCGGCCATGGCCACGTGTTCCTCGGTGCCAATGTTCCCTTCGGCTACATCCAGCTCGGTCCTACCGAGAAGACCCGTGGATGGGACTGGTGCTCGGGCTATCATTATAGCGACAATGTACTCATCGGTTTCGGTCACACCCACCTCAGCGGAACCGGCATCGGTGACCTGGGCGACATCGCTCTGCTGCCCGTATCTACCGCTGCGCAGGACTCTGTAATCTTCGCCCACAGCGACGAGACCGTCCGCCCCGGCTATTATGGCCTGAAGCTCAACAACCCCAATGTCAAGGTAGAGCTCACCGCTACACAGCGCGTGGGTATGCATCGCTACACATTCGCCAATGCCAAGAAGGCGCTGATGAAGCTCGACCTGCTGCAGGGCATCGGATGGGATACGATGAAAGTATGCGGCATGCGCCAGGTGAGCCCAACACTGATAACAGGCTATCGCAAGTCTACAGGATGGGCCAAGAACCAGCAGGTGTATTTCGCAGCCGAGTTCTCCACTCCCGTCAAGATGGTGCAGAGCAATGACACCATCGCCGTGCTCGAGCTCGCCGACGCCACCCGTCCCGTGCTGGTCAAGGTGGGTCTCTCTGCCGTCAACGAGGGCAACGCCATGCTCAACATGCAGGCCGAGGTGCCCGGTTGGGACTTCGACGCTGTAGCCAAGGCTGCCGACGAGGCTTGGAACACCGAGTTGGGCAAAATCAAGATTGAGACCAGCAACGCCAACGACCGCGCCATCTTCTACACCGCCATGTATCACTCGATGACCGCTCCCTCTGTATTCTCCGACGTCAATGGCGAATACCGTGGTGCCGATTACAAGATACACCGTGGCAAGTTCACCAACTATACCACATTCTCTCTTTGGGACACCTACCGTGCCAACATGCCTCTGATGTCGCTCATCCATGCCGACAAGGCTGCTGATATGGCACAGACCTTTATCCATATCTACAAGCAGCAGGGCAAACTGCCTATCTGGCATCTTATGGGCAACGAGACCGACTGTATGGTGGGCAACCCCGGCGTGGCCATCCTCGCCGACTACGTGCTCAAGGGTCTGGTGGCTGACAAAGAGGCAGCCTACGAGGCCATGAAGGCTTCGGCCATGAAGGACGACCGTGGCATGGACCTGCTCAAGAAGTATGGCTACATCCCCTGCGACCTCGACCCCACTTATGAGACTGTGGCAAAGGCTCTGGAGTATGCCCTCGCCGACGCCGGCGTGGCCAAGGTGGCCAAGATGCTCGGTCACGAGGAAGACTACCAGTACTTCTACAACCGCAGCCAGGTTTACCGCCGTCTCTTCGACCCCGCCACCGGTTTCATGCGTGGCGTTGACAGCAAGGGCAAGTTCCGCGAGCCCTTCAACCCCTTCCACGCCGTACACCGTCAGGACGACTACACCGAGGGTAATGCCTGGCAGTATGCCTGGCTCGTTCCCCACGATGTTCATGGTCTCGTGAGCTGCTTCAAGAGCGAGAAGCGATTTGTCTCCAAGCTCGACAGCCTCTTCATCGTCAACGGCGACATGGGCGCCGAGGCTTCTCCCGACATCTCGGGCCTCATCGGACAGTATGCCCATGGCAACGAGCCCAGCCACCATATATTATATATGTATAACTACGTAGGCCAGCCCTGGAAGGGTGCACGCCTCATCCGCCAGACACTCGACGAGATGTACAAGAACGAGTTCGACGGTCTCAGCGGTAATGAAGACGTAGGCCAGATGTCGGCCTGGTACATCCTGTCGAGCGTAGGTCTCTATCAGGTAGAGCCCGAGGGCGGCAAGTTCATCTTCGGCTCACCCATCTTCGACCGCGCCACACTCAATGTCGGCGAAGGCAAGACTCTCGACATCGTTGCCCGCAACAACAGCAAGAAGAATATGTACATCCAGAGCGTCAAGTGGAACGGCCGTCCTTATACCAAGTCGTATATGGACTATGCCGACCTGATGAAGGGCGGTGTGCTCGAGTTTGTAATGGGTGCCAAGCCCTCTAAGTTCGGCACCAAGGTTAAGGACCGTCCCTAAATGACACTATCTATGAACATCAGCAATATCACAAAGGTGGCAATCGCAGGATTGCTCACCTTTGCTGCCACGACCTCGGCCCAGGCCCAGGCTTCGGTAAACCAGAAAGAGTTCGGACAGGAGTATATCGACGCCATAGCCGTCGCCACACCCTACGTATCCAAGCGCCCGGCTGTCGAGGAACGCCTCTTCCGTTCCAAGGTCATCGAGCAGTGCATCAAGGACATGAAGAAGCGTCTGAAGGACTCGCCCTATCTCGCCTGGATGTTTGAGAACTGTTTCCCCAACACCCTCGACACCACCGTGCACTACGAGGAAGACGCCGACGGCAACCCCGACACCTTTGTCTATACCGGCGACATCCACGCCATGTGGGGCCGCGACTCTGCAGCCCAGGTATGGCCCTATCTCCAGTTTGCCAAGAAGGACAAGAATATCCAGCAGATGATCAAGGGTGTCATCCTGCGTCAGTTCAAGAACATCCAGTACGACCCTTACGCCAATGCGTTCCACCGCGACTTCGCCGAGAAGAGCCGCTGGATGAGCGACGACAGCGGCATGAAGCCCGGACTGCACGAGCGTAAGTATGAGATAGACAGCTTGTGCTATCCGCTGCGCCTGGCTTACGAGTACTGGCTCGTCACCGGCGACGCCTCTATCTTCGAGGGTCAGCTCTGGCAGGATGTGGTCAAGAATATCCTTGCCACCTTCCACGAGCAGCAGCGCAAGAATGGCCCTGGCTCCTATAGGTTCCTGCGCGTCACCGACCGACAGCTCGACACCGTCTGCAACGTGGGCCTTGGAGCCCCCGTGCGTCCTGTCGGACTCATCGCATCGGTCTTCCGTCCATCCGACGATGCCACCACTTTCCTCTTCCTTATTCCTTCCAACTTCATGGCAGTGACCACCCTCAACAAGATGGCCGACGTGCTGACCCGTGTCAACGGCAACAGCCAGATGGCCAGCCAGTGCACAGACCTGGCCAACGAGGTGAAGGCCGCGCTGCAGAAGTATGCCGTCTACGACCATCCCAAGTATGGCAAGATCTACGCCTACGAGGTCGACGGTATGGGCAACCACCTGCTCATGGACGATGCCAACGTGCCCAGTCTGCTCGCCATGCCCTATCTGGGTGATGTCGACATAGATGACCCCATCTACCAGAACACCCGCCGCTTCGTGTGGAGTGAAGACAACCCCTATTTCTTCCGCGGTAAGGCTGGCGAAGGCATCGGTGGTCCCCACATGGGCTACGACATGGCTTGGCCTATGAGCCTCATCATGCGCGCCATGACCAGCCGTGACGACAAGGAGATCAAGGAGTGTGTGCAGATGCTTATGGACACCGACGCCAACACGGGAGTCATCCACGAGTCGTTCGACATCAAGGACTCGATGCACTACACCCGTCCCTGGTTTGCCTGGCAGAACACTCTCTTCGGCGAGCTTATCCTGAAGCTCGTCAAGGACGGCAAGACCGACCTGCTTATCTCATGCAAGAAATAAAACCTGATAACAACAATGAAAGAAATCAATTTAGCCAATAAGAAGGTGAGCCCCGTTGCCTGGGTGCCCACCCTCTATTTTGCCATGGGTATGCCCTTTGTGGTGCTCAATATGGTACTGTCTCTCCTGTACAAGGACCTGGGCATAGGCAATGCAGAGATTACCTTCTGGACCGGCCTCATCATGCTGCCCTGGACCCTGAAGTTCCTGTGGAGCCCCCTGCTTGAGCTCTACAAGACCAAGAAGTTCTTCGTAGTCCTCACCCAGGTAGTCAGTGGCGTCGTCTTCGGTCTGGCAGCCATCTCGCTCCACCTCCCCGACTTCTTCGCCATCTCTATAGCCCTCTTTGCCGTAGTTGCACTGAGTGGTGCCACCCACGACATTGCTGCCGACGGCACCTATATGGGCGTGCTGTCCAAGGAGGACCAAGCCCGGTGGATAGGCTGGCAAGGTGCGTTCTACAATATCGCCAAGATTTTTGCTACCGGACTGCTGGTGTGGATAGCCGGCATCATCACCCCCATGGTGGGAGTGCTCAATGCCTGGACCGCCATCCTCGTCTTCCTCTGCGTGGTGATGACCGCGCTGGGTATCTACCACTACTTCATCCTGCCCACCGACGGCAAGCACAACGACGACAAGAAGAGTGCCAGCGAGACACTGAAGGAACTGTGGGATGTGCTCAAGGAGTTTGTCCAAAAGGCACACATCATCTACTACATCCTCTTCATCATCATCTATCGCCTCGCCGAGGGATTTGTGATGAAGGTGGTGCCCCTCTTCCTCCACGACCCCGTTTCCCAGGGTGGACTCGGACTGAGCAATGAGCAGATTGGCACCTACTATGGCACCTTCGGAGCCGCAGCCTTCGTGGTGGGCTCTATCCTCGGCGGCAACGTCATCGCGCGCTTCGGTCTGAAGCGGGTGCTGTTTGTCCTCGCCCTTATCTTCAACCTGCCCTTCCTGGTCTATACCTTCCTTGCCATCTACCAGCCCAGCAGCCTCTGGCTCATCGGCGGCGGCATCGTGATAGAGTATTTCGGCTACGGATTTGGCTTCGTGGGCCTCACCATGTTTATGATGCACCAGATAGCTCCCGGCAAGAACCAGATGTCCCACTATGCCATCGCCTCGGGTATCATGAACCTCAGCGTGATGGTCACCGGCATGTCGAGCGGAAAGCTCACCACGCTGTTGGGCTATGAGGGCTTCTTCCTCTTTGTGCTGATATTCATCATACCCGCACTGCTTATCACCTGGTTTGTGCCATTCACCTATCCAGACAAGAAACAATAATATTCATACAACCAAAATCATCACGATTATGAGCAAACTGATTATTGAAGGACAAGCCCTGCCCAACATGCCTTGGGAAGAGCGTCCGCAAGACTGCAAGAATGTAATGTGGCGTTGCAGCGACAACCCCATCATCCCCCGCGACCTGCTGCCCACCAGCAACAGTATCTTCAACAGTGCCGTAGTACCCTTCGGCAATGGTTTCGCTGGCGTTTTCCGCTGCGATGATACCAACCGCCGCATGGTGCTCCACGTAGGCTTCTCTGAGGATGGCAAGAAGTGGAACATCAATGAAGAACCGCTCCGTTTCCAGTGCGACAACGAGGAAGTGGGACAGTGGGTGTATGGCTACGACCCACGTGTGTGCAAGATAGAGGACAAGTACTATGTCACATGGTGCAACGGCTACTACGGCCCAACCATCGGCGTGGCATGGACCACCGACTTCAAGACCTTCCACCAGCTGGAGAACGCCTTCCTGCCTTACAACCGCAACGGCGTGTTGTTCCCCAAGAAGATCAATGGCAACTTCGCCATGCTCTCTCGTCCTTCTGACACTGGCCACACTCCCTTCGGCGACATCTTCTATAGCGAGTCGCCCGATATGTGCTTCTGGGGCAAGCACCGCCACGTGATGGCTCCCGCTCCATTCGAGCAGAGTGCATGGCAGTGCATGAAGATTGGTGCCGGCCCCATCCCAATCGAGACCAGCGAGGGCTGGCTGCTGTTCTATCACGGCGTGCTCCACTCTTGCAATGGTTATGTATACAGCTTCGGTTCGGCTCTGCTCGACCTCGAGCAGCCCTGGAAGCCCATCTACCGCAGCGGTCCCTACCTCATCTCTCCGCAGAAGCAGTATGAGCTCACCGGCGACGTGCCAAACGTATGTTTCCCCTGTGCCGAGCTTCACGACCCCGAGACCGGACGCGTAGCCGTTTACTACGGTTGTGCAGACACCGTCACCGGACTGGCCTTCGGCTACATCCCCGAGATTATCGAGTGGACCCGCAAGAACAGTATCATCTGATAGCACCCATTATGTCGGCTTCCTCTGCGGAGCCGTCATCACAACCCTTACGAGAGGATGTCGGCACAGCGCCGTCATCCTCTTTTTTTGCGCATTAGCACCAAACGGTCTAACCCCGACAGGTCTTCTGACTCATATTCATGCCATACTGATGGAGGCATAACTCGCTATGGCTTCACCCAGACCAGAGCCAATCTGCTCAAAACCGGAAATAGCCTAAATTAAGATCAAGTAACGGTTAGAGACAATGAAATCATAGCACGAAAAGATTATTTCCTGCTGCCATATACATAAATTGCAACGCGCAATGCGTTGCAATCTATGTATTTGTAAGTTATCTGTCACGGGCTGTGCGCCCAGGGATCACTCGGCTGTGAGATAGAGCACACGGCTTGACCATCCGTTGGTCTCTACATCGGTCTTGTGATTGTAGGGGAAGTCGAGTCCGTGGTTCATGAGGAAGGCGCCGCTATAGAGACGGCCCTCGCAGAAGAGGGGGTCCTTGTCGATGCGGTTGAGCTCGTGCACGCGATACATGCGCTGCGGGTCGAGACCAGCCATGCACACGCGGGGCAGATGGTCGTCTACGAAGTTGGCCATCTTCCACCAGTAGAACACAGCCTTGTCCTTGGCCTCAGTCACATACATGAGCGAAGCGATGTGCTGGTCGTCGTAGGGGCTCACCAGGCGGTAGAGGTCGCCCATCTGCACCACAGGCCGTATGGTCTTGTAGTCGGCGATGGCACGCTTGGCAAAGTCGCGCTCGGCGTCGGTCATATCGCAGGGCTGCATCTCCATACCGAGGCGGCCTGTCATAGCCACATCAAAGCGATACTTGATGGGCAGACGGCGCATGGTCTGGTGGTTGGGCGATGCGCTCACGTGCGAAGCCATGCCGATGGCGGGAAAGAAGTGGCTGGTACCCCACTGCATGTAGATGCGCTGCAGGGCGTCGGTGTTGTCGCTCACCCACCACTCGTCAAAGTAGGGCAGTATGCCCCAGTTGACGCGGCCGCCACCGCTGGCACAGCTCTGCATCACCACGTCGGGATACTTGGCACGTATGCGCTCGAGCACCTTCTTCAGGCCCGCGTGATAGGCGATATAGAGGTGACTCTGGTTGGCGGCAGAGAGCGTCTGCGAACCGTGAGACATGATAGACATGTTGGCGTCCCACTTGATATAGGCTATCTGCGGATAGCGGGTAAGCAGATTGTCGACCACGCCGAAGACGAAGTCCTGCACCTTGGGATTGCCCATGTCGAGCACCAGCTGGTTGCCGCCGCGTCCACCCACGAGCGGACGGTTCTTGGCGTTGATGATCCAGTCGGGGTGGCGCTCGTAGAGTTCACTCCGCTCGTTGGTCATCTCGGGCTCGATCCAGATGCCAAACTTGATGTCGTGGCGCTTGGCGTCGTCGAGCAGAGCCTCGATGCCACCGGGCAGCTTACGGGTGTCGGCCACCCAGTCGCCCAGAGCAGCGTCGTCGGTGCGCTGATACTTGCCGCCAAACCATCCGTCGTCCATCACGAAGAGCTCGCCGCCGAGGGCCTTGAAATCGGCCATCATCTGGTCCATCTTCTTCTCTTCGACATTCATATACACGCCCTCCCAGCTGTTGAGCAGGATGTCGCGCACCTGGTTGCCGTGGCAGAGTTTGTACTCGCGGCCCCAGCGGTGGAACGTGCGGCTCACACCGCCCTTGCCCTCATTGCTGTAGGTGAGCGCCAGCACAGGGGTGACAAAGCGTTCGCCCCGAGCCAGATGGTAGGCAGAGCACTCCTCGTCGATGCCAGCCAGCAGATAGTGGTAGTCGGTATTGTAGGTCTCCACCTGCAGACGGTAGTTGCCGGTATAGCAGAAGGCTGCTCCGATGGTGCGTCCGTGGTTCTCTGCGGGCTTGCCGTCGAGCGAGAACATCACCTCGGCATGCTCTGTCTGCGAGTTGCGCACACCGTTCTTGTTCTTTACGGTCACAAATCCACGCTGCAGCGGATGCTCTACGAGCCTTGCCTCGTTGCCCCATGCTCCGTGGAAGCGTGTCATCCACACATCGCCGCGGCGTATGGGCAGCATGGCGCTGGCAAAGCGGTTGAGGGTGATGGGGCGTTTCTCGTAGTTTTCTATCTCGGTCCATGTCTCGATGATATCCACATCGCTATAGGCGCGATAGCAGATGTTTACCACCACGGGGTACACCTTGTCCTGCATGCGCACGATAGTCACCGTGGCTTTGGGCTCTGCCACCACCTTGGTGTCTGTATAGCGCAGGTCGGTGGCCATAGCCCCGTCGGCGTGGGTTATGGCGAGTGCGGGTTCATGCACCAGTTCCGACCCGTAGGTGGGATAGATGGGGGTGCGCGCCAGAGGTACGGCGTTGTCGAGGTCATGCTTGCCAAGACGCTCGCCAAGGTAGACATAGCGGGGCTGCATGTCTTTCGACACTTCCAGGACTAACGACATGTGGGGAGTCTCCACCGACACGCGCTGGGGCTGTTCGGCGGCGTGGGTCACGGCCGCTGCCAACAACGACAGCATCACAAAGATTTTTCTCATCATTATATGTTTTTTAGTTATTGTTCGCCTATATATATTAATAGTGTTCGCCGATATACAGATAGTGTTCACCCATATACTGATAGTGTTCACCGATATACAGATAGTGTTCACCGATATATTAAAAGGTATGGCCCGAGCGCTCATCGTGTCTGCGACCAGGGCAGCCATCGGGGCAGGGCGCAGGGACCTAACTTTCTACAAAGTTAGCCAAAGGTTGGTGCATGGCAAAAGAAAAGGGCGATTATTTTCACTCCATCCATGATGATTGTCAATTATCACGGTTTCTTTAGAGTCCATCGCCACCACTACACCGACCATGCCGCCCACCGCAGCAACTACGCCGGCCACTGCAGCGACTAAGCCGACCACCGCAGCAACTACGCCGGCCGCGCCTCTGACCACAGTTGTCGGCTCGTATCAATAGTCACGAGAGCCCGTGACTTACGATACGTGGGCTCGTGACTTACGACACGCAACCACGTAACTATTGATACGAGCCCGCAACTGCGGTTAGATATTTTATTCATGCACCAAAGGTAGTTAGCAAGTCTAAGGTTGGGGCGGTGATTTAGAATAAAAGAATACCAAGTTGAACCATGATTGCAAAAAAATGTACTATATTTGCAAAAAAAGCATCAAAAGAGGCGGGCTATTCAGATTTAATTTGTATTTTTGCCAATAGTCAGGTTTTGGTCATCTTTAGTGTAACACTAAGACAAGCGAAATGTCTGGCATGAGCATATCATGGACAGGCTGTTGTTGTCCTGATACTTATAGAACTTTCCATTTAAGGTGTATTGTACTAAAAACATTTAATAACTAACGATTATCACAATGAAAAAATTATTTGCATTTACGGTTTCCCTTTTTTGTTTAGTAACAAATGTGGCTGCTCAAACTACCAAATTTCTCAAAGTATGGACGTACTATCACTATCATGATATGTTACAAAAAAAGATTTTATTTCGCTATTTGATGTTGTTTGTCTTTTTGTGGGGAATCACCTCCCAAATAGAGGCGAAGAAGGAGAAACGTGTCATTATACAGGGTATTGAATATAGTCTTACCACAAGCGTAGGTATTCTATATGGTTCCGTGGATAATTTGTACCCGGAACAAATGAAAGACCCTACTTGCTTAGATATACCTGCCTATGTATCTTATAAAGGTAAGAGTTATCCTATATTGTTTTGCTCCCTTAATAGTGATGTCGCCAAGAATATTCGTTACCTTACGATACCTAAAACATTACGTATTGGCGACCATAGTTTTACCAAATATACGTCTTTAGTATCCGTTGATTTCGAAGATGGAGTAGAAGAAATTGGAAATTTCGCCTTTTATCAATTACCAAACCTGGAATATATTCATTTACCTGAATCAATAAAGAAAATAGGAACCGCTGCATTTAAATACTGTGATAAACTAAACAAGATATATTTGTTTAATGAGAACATGAAAATAGGAAATGGCGCTTTCTCCAACTGCAAATCTCTTACTTATGCGTATGTTAATGTACATGGAGTGACCATGAAACAAATCTTTGGGGACTATAAGGATAACTATCTTGACACTCTGGATTTGGGTTATAGAACCGTGATAGAAAAAAACATGGTGCGTGATTGCACAAGACTTCGAAAAGTCCGTTTCGAAGGCACTAAACGAATAGAGGATGGTGCCTTTAGTGGATGTATGTCACTTCCTTCTATCGAACTGCCAAAACAATTGGAATATATAGGTAATTATGCTTTCGATAATTGCCATAGTCTGTCAAAGATTGTTATTCCATCTAAAGTGACCTATATAGGAGATATGGCTTTTGCATTTTGTTATAAACTAACTGAAATTTATGGACTCACTTCCAAAATTACAATTCATAACGGGGTGTTTGACAGCTGGGGTTATACGCCATTTAGTTCTGCATTTTATACATTAAAAGCCAACAACTTTGAGTATGGTGGCCTCTTTAAGACATTTAGCGAATATGCCAAACCCTTAATAGAGGAAGATATAAAGAATTGGCAGAAAAAATCAGAATTTGAGAAACAGTCAGAGTGGAAGAAACGCGTAACCGCCGTCAATCAGAATCTAAAGGTAAAGGAACTGACAAAAGAGTATAAGTCAAAATACCTCAACACCAACAAACGTGTGGACTTGAGATATTTTCTTGCTGCCTATGACCCTGAAAATGAAACTTTTCCTGTGTATATCAAAAATGTAGATACGTTATTCATAAAAGTCCCTATTGCGCAAGCTCCGACATTTAAGGAAAAATGGAAAAATGATGTTAAAATAACACCGAACTACGATATTGTTAACGATAGAGCCGCTATTGTTTCATTCTCGTTCAAACTGGGTAACAATGTATATAAATCGCTTAACAACTATGTGCCTGACCAGAATTTGTCTGCAAATATAGATTTGCCAGAAATAATAGTTGACGTAGCTGACAATAAAGTACAAACGACACCGCAATCATTACAAAAAGCGAAAACTCAGCCTGTTGCTATAATAGACCGTACGATAGACAAAGACATTCCTGTCTCTTCTGTCAACTCTTCGAACACGTTTGCCTTCATAATAGGCAATGAGAATTATCAGAATGTTGCGAGTGTTCCTTTCGCAGTCAATGATGCAAAGATTTTTTCTGAGTATTGTCATAAAACATTAGGTCTTCCGAAAGAAAACATAAAGGTTTATATTGATGCTACTTATGGTAAGATATTGGGTGCGTTGAGTACATTAAAACAGATTTCGCAAGCATACAAGGGTGATATAAATGTTATTTTTTACTATGCCGGTCATGGAGTGCCAAATGAAAAGAACAATGAAGCCTATCTGCTGCCAGCAGATGCTACACCATCTATGTTGGAGGCATGTTTACCATTAAGTAGTCTGTATTCTTCAATCGGAAGCATCGATGCCAAGCAAGTCATAGTTTTTATGGATGCCTGTTTCAGTGGTAGCCGTAGAGAAAACGGTATGATTGTTTCTGCACGAGGTGTAGCTATCAAGCCAAAGAAAGACATAGTGACTGGTAATGTAGTAGTCTTTTCTGCTGCAGATGGGAGCGAAACAGCTTATCCATATAAAGAGAAAGGACATGGCTTGTTTACGTATTTCCTGCTTAAAAAGTTAAAGGAGTCACGTGGAAATGTAACTCTTGGCGATTTGGCAGATTACGTTAAGACCAATGTATCGCAAAAGTCAATAGTTGTGAACAACAAATCACAGACTCCTACCATTTCATCATCTGCCCAAATGCAGGATGTATGGCGCACGATGAAACTGTTTAGGAAATAAAATATGATTATCCGTTATGCAGGTTGCGTCCTCTTTCTGGATATGCCATATATAATATAAGGTGAAAAAATCAAATCAATAATTGAGCCCCTTAAAGAAGGGGCTCAATTATAACAAACAAGTCGGAACATTTTGCTAAAGTTTCAAACTGGGCTTCATAACCTCTTTATATCCTTTTTATATACCTCAGCTATTCTTTTATATTCCATGATACACAATTGAAAGCGCCACCTTTAGCAACAATGCCTTTTGCTTCACAAGGCACGACTTCACAGTCTCGATATATCTCCTTCAATTGTTCAATAGCCACGGTATCACTGGCAATACCTATTTGCGGTACAAGCAAGAAATTGCCAACACGAAGAAAATTAATATGCACCCAACTATTCATTTGCGCATACTTGCCATATTGTAACTCGCTTATTTTCGAAAAGTGTAGACGCAAAACCTTCAATAATTCTTCGCGAAGTTGCTCATCTATATCTGCATAATTGTTTATTACAATATGCCCTGGTTCAACATAGCGTACCATTCCATCTGAATGTCCGCATTTCTCAGCCTTGTCCCATGGAATGAAAACAACTTCACAGCCAAAACTTTCTTCGAGAATCGTCTTTAAGAACTCACGGTTTTTCTCCTTGTTCTCGACGAAGACCTTGTCTGTCATGATTACTTTGTCATTACACTTTATCACATTGCCGCCATCTACGATGACGTCCATTATCATTAGATTGTTGTGCGTGAATTCAAAGCAATTATGCACATCTGGTGTGATGTACTGTTGTTCTTCTTTGTGATAATCTGGATTATACTCATATCCTATAAAAGATTTTACATCCTTTTGAATCGGCATGAAGTCTCTCACCCATATATCTTTTGTACCGGGCAGCATTTCGAAGTTTATTTCATGTTCAAGCAACGCTTCTTTAATGCTTTTCCAACATTTGTAAGCCCTCAGATATTCAGAAAAGTATACTTTGTTTGTTTGATCATCAGTAATCATGATTTATCTTGGATATATTTTCTTTATTACATCAAAATCTTTAGGAATGTTTTCATACATATTCTTTGGCAAATCCTTATAGTCGTGCCATATGTGATATTCGGTCGTCCCATTGGTTGTCTTCTGGGTCTGAAAAACGTATTTTCTTTTCATTTGCCAATCAATACCGCCTTTGAAATAACGATAAGGTAGAGGTTGATTCTCTACTCTATAAGTATTGAATATCTCGATATGATCCAAAGGTTTGTCTTCAATAAGTTTAGGCATATCATCTGACGCATTAAACATGTCAAACAAACATCTTTGGCTACCTGATATATTGCCGACATGCTTTCCGTTTTCGTACTTCTCCAATCCACGAATCAGCACACCGCCAAACCGTATCAGTTCATTGTTATCTCCACGTAAAGTGCGAAATGCGACATCTACTCCAAATCGATGAAAGAACCATTGCCCTTCGATACAGTCTCTACTCAAAGTTGCTACGTCTTCAGTATCGTCTGTTGAATATAGATATATTTCCAAATCAGCTATTCGGTACTTCACGTTTCTGACTCCTTCACTATCTTTTTCACATTTAGCGATGGAAAAGTTTTTCATCAGACTAACTGCCAATGCTTCGTAATCCTCTTTTATTGGATCAGCAAATTTCTTCAAAAGAGAGTCTATTGTTTTATACTCGTTCATATTTTCTGTCTTTTGGCTAATAAACAGATTAATTATAATTGTCAAGCTGGTGAAGGGAAAACCATAGTGTCGTCTATAGACTACATCATTTCTCTTTTAAACCAAAGTTCAAATACACTGTCAGCAAGGACTATACCCTCTTTCTCAATGGTGATAATCTCTTTGTCAACCAAACTTTTCTTTATACGGTCTATATTTGACTTACTACCCAAAGGATATATTTCAGAAACCGTTTGAGTGGTAAATCCTGAATGTATGCCTTTGCACAAAAGACGAATGAAGTTGAGCTGATAGGTCGTAAGCCCCTCTGTCTGTTGTATAAAGAGACTGCTGTTTTGCTCCAACAGAGCCTTCAAGCCTTCTTCGAAATTCTCCTCGTTTACTTCTTTTTCTGTTTCTGCCATAACGTTCCATGCAAGTTGCTGCACATAAGATGAGTAATTCTTTACCACTTGGCATATTCTGCCAGCATACTCTTCTGTTATCTTCTTGCCGTACTTCTCGAATCGAGAACAGATGAAGGGGACCCAATATTCCGTAGGAATACACTTGAGATGCAGCATCTCCCCAAACTGATAAAAAGGCATACGACGACTTTGGAAAATATTTTCCATCAGATGCTTCTTACTGCCAAAGAAACAATAAGACACATTTTGATGATGCTGCCAAACACCGCGTAGATGTTTTTGTATAGTCAGCGAGTCTGTGAACTCTCCTATCTGCTGAAACTCGTCAATACATACTACAAGGCGAACGCCCTGTTCCTTGGCAATACGTTCAGGAAGATTCAAAATTTCCTCTGGAGAATAATCCTTAGGCGTTATACCCAATGATACAGAAAACTCAGAGTTAGGTTCTGGGCTAAATGAAATTTTGGGCGAGATTCTAACCAAAAAACGCTTGATGTTCTCCATTACTTGCTCCAAATGTTTGCCAGTGGACTTCATGATTGTTTCGGCAAATCGGTTATAGAAATCATATTCACTTCTGCAGTCATATATATCCATATAGACGATTTTTAGCATAGGGTTGTCAATCTCGGAAATCACCTTTTTTATAAGAGAGGTCTTACCCATGCGTCTTGGAGATATAAGAATAACATTAACGCCATTTTCAAAGTCAAGCTTGATACGCTTGGTTTCTTCAATTCGGTCTGTAAAGTTATTACCTCCGACCGACATACCATATACAAAAGCTTTCTCCATAATCTTTACTCCTTACTTAATTAGATTACAAAGGTAATGAAAAAAGAAGTAGTCCACAAGGTTGTGGCCCACAACTTTGTGAACTTGATTGAAAAATCTCATAAAATAGACTCCCTCTTCATATATTTCACCTCTGTTTGTCCGCGTCGCCTCTTCCTTTTATAATCATATCTGTCAATCCATTCGCCAAACGCAAAAGCGAACAAAACCGTCTTATACTTCAGGATGACATTATTCTCTTTTTAATATGGCTGCAGCATATTGCAACTCCACTTTTCCACTTTGCCACTTGTTACGTGAATCATGCTTGCTCGATGTGCAATTTCAATGCTTACGTCTATTCATTATTGTACTTGTACGTCTCAACTGGAGTTCCCCTTTTTCATGTCAGCACCAATGTGCTCTACGTCTATAGCCGATTTTCATGGTGCTTTCCTCATGTGCCACATCTCTGCTTTGGGTTGCATGTAAAAATTAAGTTTAACTATGCCAAACCCTTAATAGAGGAAGATATAAAGAATTGGCAGAAAAAATCAGAATTTGAGAAACAGTCAGAGTGGAAGAAACGCGTAACCGCCGTCAATCAGAATCTAAAGGTAAAGGAACTGACAAAAGAGAATAAGTCAAAATACCTCAACACCAACAAACGTGCAGATTTGAGATATGTTCTTGCTGCCTATGACCCTGAAAATGAAACCTTTCCTGTGTATATCAAAAATGTAGATACGTTATTCATAAAAGTCCCTATTGCGCAAGCTCCGACATTTAAGGAAAAATGGAAAAATGATGTTAAAATAACACCGAACTACGATATTGTAAACGATAGAGCCGCTATTGTTTCATTCTCATTCAAACTGGGCAACAATGTATATAAATCGCTTAACAACTATGTGCCTGACCAGAATTTGTCTGCAAATATAGATTTGCCAGAAATAATGGTTGACGTAGCTGACAATAAAGTACAAACGAAACCACTATCATTACAAAAAGCGAAAACTCAGCCTGTTGCTATAATAGACCGTACGATAGACAAAGACATTCCTGTCTCTTCTGTAAAATCTTCGAATACGTTTGCCTTCATAATAGGCAATGAGAATTATCAGAATGTTGCGAGTGTTCCTTTCGCAGTCAATGATGCAAAGATCTTTTCTGAGTATTGTCATAAAACATTAGGTCTTCCGAAAGAAAACATAAAGGTTTATATTGATGCTACTTATGGTAAGATATTGGGCGCGTTGAGTACATTAAAACAGATTTCGCAAGCATACAAGGGTGATATAAATGTTATTTTTTACTATGCCGGTCATGGAGTGCCAAATGAAAAGAACAATGAAGCCTATCTGCTGCCAGCAGATGCCACACCATCTATGTTGGAGGCATGTTTACCACTAAGTGGTCTGTATTCTTCAATCGGAAGCATCGATGCCAAGCAAGTCATAGTTTTTATGGATGCCTGTTTCAGTGGTAGCCGTAGAGAAAACGGTATGATTGTTTCTGCACGAGGTGTAGCTATCAAGCCAAAGAAAGACATTGTGACTGGTAATGTAGTAGTCTTTTCTGCTGCAGATGGGAGCGAAACAGCTTATCCATATAAAGAGAAAGGACATGGCTTGTTTACGTATTTCCTACTTAAAAAGTTAAAGGAGTCACGTGGAAATGTAACTCTTGGCGATTTGGCAGATTATATCAAGACCAATGTATCGCAAAAGTCAATAGTTGTGAATAACAAATCACAGACTCCTACCATTTCATCATCTGCCCAAATGCAGGATGTATGGCGCACGATGAAACTGTTTAGGAAATAAAATATGATTATCCGTTATGCAGGTTGTGTCCGCTTTCTGGATATATCATATATAATATAAGGTGAAAAAATCAAATCAATAATAGAGCCCCTTAAAGAAGGGGCTCAATTATAACAAACAAGTCGGAATATGTTTGCCAATTGTCATTTCTCAGAAGCGTTGTCTTCTTAAACTTGGGATTACCAACTTTTACAAAGACATTCTTATCCCGAACTCAGGGTGAAATGGCTGATGCTTGAAGACGAGTGGAAGCACGTAAGGAGAAAGAAACAAAAGAAAAGGCTCGGCAAGAAGCCGAAGCCAAACGTGAAAGCATGGCTCGGCAAAATAGATACATAGGAGTGCTTGACAAGTTCATCCATGAGGGACACGAAGCTTTATCATCCTTTGCAAAAACAGACAGAGTCAACTTCAACGAGAAAGAATCGGCTTCCATATACTATGGCATTATGGCATCTGCTGTAAAGCATAACATTGGATTGGACTCTAAAGCCTGTATAGAATCGGCAGCAAAAAGTTTCTTGTCTGGTATGTCGTGGAAAGGTTTTACAGACTTCAAGCAAGAATGTGTCACCAGTTGGACAAAACTCTTCGCCACGAATGAAGCTCAATTCACAGACAACGCCATTGACAACTTTCTCGCTTTTGTTGACCATATGTCATGTAGTGCAGACACATACGTTTCGCTTGGTGGCTCCAATGGCTGCGCTGACCAACTTACGAATTGGGACGGAACACAAAAGGTAGGGCTTGGAAGCGTTCCACAAAAGAAAGGAAAAGGGCTGGGGCGATAAAAGAACAGTGAATAGTAACATTCTATTCGCCAACAAACTTTTAGAATCGTAAAAACACGACAATTATACGAAACAGTAATGATTAGATGTGAGAAATCATATAGGCTTCTCACACCTAATCGAATACACGAATAATGTTACCAAACGAAATACACATCAGTTCTTCTTTTACAATAAGCAACAGCCACATCACGTGCCGCTTTAATTCTAGTTTTTTCAATATCCGTCTCACGTTGTGATTGCCTTTCAATGAGTTCAACAGCCCGTCTAGCTTCTGCATCTTTAGTTTGCTTGATTTGCATGCATAGTTGTTTGGCTTCAGTAGCACAAGAGCTTGTCATATCTATTTGTTGCAGATATTCGACTGCTGCATCAAAATTACCGTTAGAGAATTCTGCCCGAGCTTTCTGAATGACATTATTACATTCCTGCGTTTGGTATTGACGATAAATTGTAGTTATCTCGTTATTGACTTTTGTGTAATCTGAGATTGTCGCAGGACAAGAAAACAACAGAGCCAGTCCCTCACCATATTGTTGAATATTGGCAAAAGTGCGAGCACGTGATATAACAGAATTAAGATTATGCTGATAGTAATCTATGATTTTATCTTTTGCCTTATTCACAAAGTCTGTTAGACGTTTATCTTGGGCAGACAATTTAGAAATGGCATCTTTTATTGCGTCATCATCAGAGAATCCTTCCCCACGTACTGTAACGACACAACTTGCAAAAGTTGTGCTTGTGGCAAGATTGGTACAGACAAAATTGAACTGTATGTCGCTTGTATGTATATTCCTCATACCGCCTTCAACAACTTGTTTATTAACGAAACTAATCTCTGGCTTTATGGCAATGGTACTTACCTCGGCTGTTTCAACTCCACTTTCAGTCATGGCTGGCAAGAACTTGCTCCTCAGCATCTTTGCCGTATTATCACTTAATTGGCAATTACCAACAGGAAGCGCAAAGGCTATTTCTATTCCTTGTGCGAAAATAGTTGCATAAGAAGTCAACAAGATTGTCAATGTAAGCAAGACTTTTCTCATAATACACACTCCCGTTATTTAATGGTTACAATTAGCATATTGTTGCTTGTAGTTCTCTCAATCTTGATTCCAAGATTCCTGAAAAATGTCAACAACTTCAATCCAAACTTATTGATATTATACGTTCTTCCGTTCTCGTCTTTTAGCGGTATGCGAATATCGTCGAAGAGCATCTGCTTGTCGGTTGTTCCCTGGATATGGTAATTACCTTTATAGGCATTTTCTTCCACCCACATTTCCAAGGCATCGGACAAAGCAAGACCGTCTGCGCCAACCTCTTGCGACATAGAGCGAGATGATGCCTCGTCAATGCCGACTGTTACCGCTATGGATTGTCCGTTTTCAGCTATGTTCATCAGTTTCTCCTGCATGGTGTTCAAGAATTTGTCCATCCCTGCCTCAACAGCTCTTGATGTAAGTTTACCATAGTCATCGGTGTAAAACTTACCGCTTTCGCAAACTGCATTGGCAAGCGAATTTGCAGTAGAGGTTTCATAACCAGACAGGATTACTTTCATGGCATTGCCAGAAGGAGATTCCAACAGGTTTATTTCCGCTTCGACATAAACATCTGCACCAGACTGTTGTATAATCATAGTCTTAACATCCTGTTGTTGGGTATTGCCTAATGCGGTTGCTTTTGACAAGGCTTTTACCTTGGCAAAAAAATCAACTGTAGTATACCCCCTTTGATCGAATGCTTCCTTTATTTTGGTTAAAGCGATACGCTTATTCACGTCATTCTCCAAAACGGTACGTATGTCTTCACCTTGCATTGTATATGGTATGACCATAATCTTTGGTCGTGCCGTAGGTAAAGGAGTAACTTGAGACTCTATGTTTTGTGCCCATGTGCAGCAGAAAGCACACAGTCCCAATAATATTATTGCTATTCTTTTCATACTCATTTTTTGATAATTAAGTTACAACGAACTAAATTGTGAGAAGCTTTACTATTTTCAATAGCGATAATGACTTTGCGTGACACGCTGCATTCGGCGAATGACTCTCCAGAGAGTTTTGTCACCTTGGCCTTTCCAAGTTCAGATGGATAAGGTTTGCCATCAAGCATCTCTACTGATTCTATCGTAAACGTATCACCGACCTTGATTCCAGCTTCCTTGCCAACGTTGAGAAGTATCGTGCTTTTATCTATCGTCTTCAAGACTTTTCCCTTGACGGGGAAATTGATACGGAAATATTCATATATGTCGGATTGCAGGCTTTGCATGGCTGCTGTAACAGCACTCTCTGGCGACAGCATTTCCTTACTGCATTTTCCATCAAAACTCTGTGCCTCATTGCTTACGCCTGTCTCTACGTCAACAACTTTCAACTGAAATGCTACACTTGCTTTATAACCACGTGTGCTTCCGTCACTGTTCTTCATGCGATAAACCGGTATCTTAACAATATGTCCTGTTACCAACTGCTCGGCAGCAACAGCCGCACCTTGTTCTGCAAGATTATGGCTGTCGAGAAAAGCCTCGCTCTTCTGTAGTTCAAGTTCATCAACTACTTTATCGCGACTTGTTCTGTCAACTACAACAAAGCGGTGAGTGTTAGTCAGCATTTCCACAACTTTCTCTGTTACAAGTCCTGTGTATGGACTCTCTTCATCGCAGGTAAACTGAGTTACGCCTACGACAGGGCGGTCATCGGCTGCTAAAGAAACTTGCGTATACCCACAAAGGATACACGCAAGTATGACCGCATATAAAATGCGATAATTTCCCATCACAGATTCTTTGCAGTTTTTGCTGTTTCAATCATCTGCTTGATGGCTGCGACCTTCGCCTTTGACTCTTCAAGCAAGACAGGGTAAGCATCTTTTGTAAAGGCGAGAGCTGATGCTATCTTAGCTATTTTCATTGGATTCTTGTTAGTAGAAGATGCCTTGGTTGCAGCTTCTGCACCTTTCCCAGCCTCAGCGATAGAAACACCTTCTGCAGTTAGAGTTGTGCTTAATGCGACAAGTTCCTCTACAGTAGGTTTCTTGATACTTACGTCTTTAACACCATCCTTCGTCTCGCCAATCTGACGATAATAAAGGTCTTGGAGTAGAGCTGATGACGCAGCAGAACTGATGGCTGCGTTGTAAACACCCTGTACATAGGCGTCAACATCTGCAACTCCAGTTTGCTTTGGCTGCTTAGAGCAAAGTTTCTCCAATTTTGCACAACGGTCGATACTTGCCTTAATGTCCTCTTTGGACTGACCGAAACAGAATGATACCGACATTGCGAGCAATGCTGCGGTAACGAATAAAAATCTTTTCATCTTGTATTATTTTTAAGATGACTGCCTGGCTACCACAGCAGGGTTAATTTTTTATTGGCGAATATACAAAATAAAAGAACGTGGAGCCAGTCTGTCACTCGTTCCACGATTCGTAGGCCTTCGCATTGCCCTGTCAGTCCGAAACGAGCAACGCCGAAAGCCCCACGTATGTGTAAGTATATAAATACCCTTTCTTGGCAACGAATGCAAAATGCAACCGAAGCCAATTAGGGCTGTATACAATACACCCATGAGACGTTCCTTGTTGCTTTGTTCTTGACTGACAAATGAGTTTGCGAAGTTCACGAATCGTCAAAACCAAAGCGTCAGATACGCCTTTTACTATGTATATGTCTGCCCAACCTCTGCCCATTGAGGCTTTCGGCATGGGTATAGACGATACAAAGATAACACTTTCATCTTGGAAACCACTTTGTTTGGCTGATAAAGTATGATTTTAATGTCCGATTTAACATTATTAAATATAAATATGTCAAAGAATTCCACTTTTGCGTGATTTTTCTCGCTAAAAAGTTCGTATTATCAATGATTATTCATATCTTTACAGCAACAGAATCCGCCACGCTTCCCATTTGAACAGCGAACCAGGGCGGGGCTTTTGCTTTTATGGGAACATTAAGATTATACACTAAACAGGCTGTTTCTATTTCGGAACAAATAGAACTACTAAAAAGTAGAGGCTTAAATATTGCTGATTCATCCAAGGCTGCAACATTTCTTGGAGAGGTCAGTTACAGCGTGTAGCTCGTCAATTCAATCTTCCACAGCATGAGGTGTTGGAAAGCTGGATGCGTAGTGTAACGGTCCTGAGAAACTGTTGCGCTCACCACTCACGACTTTGGAATCGTTATCTTTCCAACGCTCCACAAATGAAAGCCTCTTTACGTGGTGCGTGGGTTGACATTAATGGTGTTGATGCGAACAAAGTTTATGCTATAGCCTGTTGTATTGCATTCTGGCTTGATTCCATGGGATATGGATTGGACTTCAAGAATGAACTCAAATCCTTACTCGTTTCTTATCCCCAGGTAGATCCGGCAGCAATGGGATTCCCTAAGAATTGGATTTCGGATCCTCTATGGAGATAACTTTATAGATAAAATACAGATAAGCCTGTCGATAGTGAAAATTCTTCATTACCGACAGGCTTTCTTCTTGATATATGAACTATTTGATGTAAACAAGTCGGAATATGTCTGACAATTGTCATTTCTCAGAAGCGTTGTCTTCTTAAACCATTCATCCACATGCGGATGAATATACAATAACGTGTTCACATTCATGAGAAATGATGACATGATTTCTCACACCTCCGTCTACCCCGCCCCACCAATGTGTCTTGCCACGGTCGCAGCCAGGTTGTGGCGTGCCACCTCGGGCTGCATCAGCACGGCGAGCGGTCGGGGGTCGGCATCGTTGATGCCCGCCACCAGGTCAAACGCAGTCGAGAGCTGCCCCTCGGTATCGTCGACCGCGCCCGACAGCAGCCACGCCTTCACTCCCTCGCGGCGGCAGCGCGCCAGCACCCCACAGGGAACCTTGCCCATAAGTGTCTGAGCGTCAGACCTGCCCTCGCCCGTGATTACGAGGTCGGCATCACGGATGGCGTCGTCGAAATGGGCGAGTTCCAGCATGATGTCTATGCCCGAGCGGAGGTCGGCGTTGAGGTATGCCATGAGCGCATAGCCCAGTCCTCCCGCCGCACCTGCCCCCGGGTGGAGGGCGAGTAGTGGCGTGGCGAGTCCGGCACGCTCAGTGGCACGGGCAAAGTCGCGCAGACGAGCGTCGAGAGCCCTGACCTGCTCGGGCGAAGCACCCTTCTGCGGGGCAAAGATGCAGGCGGCACCCCGCTCGCCATACAGCTGATTGTCTACATCGCAAGCCACGGTGACTCTACACCGTGACGCCAGGCGCCGACAGTCGCCCAGGGCCTCTATCATGCCCCTGCCGCCGTCGCAGGTGGCGCTTCCGCCGATACCCATCACTATCTCGGTGCAGCCTCGGCTTACGGCGTCGGCCATCATCTCGCCCACGCCATAGGTGGTGGCACGCATCACATCGCGCCGCCCTACGGGCACGAGCGTCAGTCCACTTGCCGCCGCCATCTCCATATAGGCGGTACGACCATCCATAGACACTGCATATTCGGCGGTGACAGGCTCCATCAGGGGGCCATGCACCTCGACGGTAACAGGGTGTGAGGGCAGCAGCCGGCATACACACTCGACCAGCCCTTCGCCTCCATCGCTCAGCGGCAGCTGAACTACTGCGGCGTGGGGCAGGACTCTGCCTATGCCTTGGGCACACGCCTCGCATGCCTCCCGGGCAGAGAGACTGCCCTTGAACGAGTCGAAGGCTGCGACGACCTTGCGTACCGTAGCCCCATGCACGGTGTATTCCGGTCCCTGTATAGTCGGCATCATGGGAGATAGAGTCTGTTCTCCTGTCGCTCGCGGCAGAGCGGTTCGAGATGGACTGCCAGCATGGAGAGGCGCTGTCCGATGCCTCTGGCATGGACGGGGCACACCTGCACGCAACGCATACAACTGATGCAGAGGGCTGGGTCGGTGGTCTGGGGATGGTCTGGCGCGATGGCTCTGGTGGGGCACTGGGCAGCACATGCTCCGCAGCCCTGACAGCGGTCATCGGCTTCGGGCACGGCACATGGGCTGTACTCGCGGTAAGGACGGTGACCCGGCAGAGTGAACTCGGGGATGGGCGCCGACAGGGCTGCGCGGGCAAGGATGGCGGCACCAAACTCACCAAGCTGCGCGGCGTCGCTCGCATCGGGGCGTCCGGCGGCAAGCTGTCGGCACACGCTGTGCTCTGCGATGGCTGTCACGGCTGCCATCACCCGGAAACCCGCTGCGGTGGCTATGTCCTGCATCTCTACGAGGGCGTCGTCGTAGGCGCGGTTGCCATAGACGGCGACTATCACGCACCGGGCGCCATGGGCGCTGACGCGTTTCAGCCGCTCTACAGCCAGCATCGGCACGCGTCCGGCAAAGACGGGCATGGAGATGACGGCCAGGTCGTCGGCAGCAATGTCGGGATAAGCGATGTCGTCCTCCCACGAGCAGAGTTCGGTGGCGGTGTCCGTGATGCCGATGCCCGCACACAGCAACTCGCTCACGCGTCGCGTGCCGCCAGTGGGACTGAATGTGATTTGATGTATAGTCATAGGTAAACACTATAATATGGTCACAAAAATACAAAAAAATACGCCAAGCGTGCAGTTTTTCGGTAAAAATCACATACAGGGCAGTGCTTGGGGCAGTGTATATGCCGGCGGTGGGCTGAGGGGCTGGTGCCACGATAATGAAATAATCGGAGACTTGGTACGGGACTTCGGGAAATAATTGCTAAATTTGTACGTGATAATATAAAAGCCTATGCGCAAGGCATATAAAGCAGACGGAAGCCCCGTGCTTTATATCGCCACGGCACAGCCTATGGACAATAACAAACAACCAATTGACAAATCATTATGAACAAATCGCTTATCCTATCGGCAGCGCTCTGCCTCGCGTCGCTCTTCGCTTTGGCAGAGAACACCCCCACCCCACGTCGACAACTTGCTCCGAAACCACCAATGGGATGGATGACATGGAACCTCTTCCAAGGCAACATCAACGAACAGCTCATACGCGAAACCGCTGACGCCATGGTTGAAGGCGGTTTCCGCGACGCCGGCTACGAATATATCTTCATCGACGACCTCTGGCAAGGCGGACGCGACCGTGAGAACAACATCATACCCGACCCGGAGAAGTTTCCGTCGGGCATAAAGGCGCTCGCCGACTATGTACACTCCAAAGGACTGAAGCTCGGCATCTACTCGGATGCGGCACAGCTCACCTGCGGCGGATGGACGGCGAGTCTGGGTTTTGAGGAGCAGGACGCACGCACCTTCGCCTCATGGGGCATCGACTATCTGAAGTACGACTACTGCAACGCTCCTGCCGACAGTGCCACCGCCCGACAGCGCTACCGCACTATGGCTAACGCTCTGCAGAACTCGGGGCGCGACATCGTGCTCGGCATCTGCGAGTGGGGTCAGCGCCAATGCGAAGAGTGGTGCGAAGAGGTGGGAGGACAGCTCTGGCGTACCTCGGGCGATGTGCGCGATATGTGGAAGGACATCGTGAAGCAAGGCGGCATGGGTATTCTGGACATCATCGACATAACGGCGCCTCTGGCAAAACACGCCCGTCAGGGACAATGGCCCGACATGGATATGCTGGTGGTCGGCCTGTACGGAACGGGCGGGCCGTCGAGCGACCTCGGTGGCGTAGGCTGCACCACGACCGAATATCAGACGCAGATGAGCATGTGGTGTATGCTGTCGTCGGTGCTTGCCATGACCAACGACCTGCGCAAGGTGACCGACGATGACCGCCGCATTCTGCTCAACAAGGAGATTATCGCCATCAACCAAGACGCTCTGGGCAAGGCTGCCGAACGCATTGTGAACCTGCCTGCGCAGCAGGTCTACATCAAACCGCTCGCCGACGGTTCGCACGCTGTGGCCATCCTCAACCCCTCGGACGAAGCCCAACGCATAAGCCTCAACTTTGCAAGCCTCGGGCTCAACGGCAAGTACACCGTGCGCGATGTATGGCAGCACCGAGACATAGCCCGGAAAGCCAAGAGCTGGAAAGGAAGCGTGGCTGCGCATGAGACCAAGGTGTTTGTGGTGAAGTAAGAAGACACCTAACCGACGAAAAACGAATAACAGGAGCATCTGGCGGCAAGCTAAAAACGCTGCAGCCATGATGCTCCTGTCATCTTATAGCATACTGACAGCAACCACGATAACCTCCCCTTTGCCTTCGGTGACCGTCGCATAGGAGGATGGGCGCAGCTATCGTCTGCGGACATCCCGAAAACAAGCCGTGTGGTCACCCGATACCAGTCACAATGACCTCGGGAAAGCCACACGGCTTGTCAATTAGACTCGCACGCCATCGGGGCGCGGAGGAAGGGAAATCAGAGAGCAGCCACAACCTCTACCTCTACGAGCGCATTCTTGGGCAGCGTCTTGACAGCCACCGCCGAGCGGGCTGGGTAAGGCTCGCTGAAGAAGGTGGCATAGACCTCGTTCATGGCAGCAAAGTTGGCCATATCAGAGAGGAACACCGTGGTCTTGACCACATGGCTCAGGTCGATGCCTGCCTCGGCAAGCACATGGGTAACATTGGTGAGCGACTGGCGGGTCTGCTCCTTGATGCCGCCCTCGGCAAATTCACCTGTGGCAGGATCGATGGGCAGCTGGCCCGACGCAAAAACGAAGCCACCGGCCACAATGGCCTGGCTGTAAGGCCCCACCGCTTTGGGGGCGAGTTCAGAATGGATTACTTTCATCATATTGTCTGTTAGTGTATATATTGTCCTTCGGGTTACAAAAATACTATTTTTCCACGACAACCAACTATATTTCCCTGTATTTCTACAGCTGCATGGCAGAAGCGGAAGCAGAGACTCTGGAGCCGTAAAGGAAGCAGACAAGACAAGCAGCGGGTGTGCCATATCCTATGGATGACACACCCGCTGCCTCTATGTAGACTCTCTTATTACGGTTTCGCCTCTCAGAGCTATCTCCTCTATCGGCTTGTCTGCATCGGCAAGATGCTCCAACAGCAGTCGGCACCCCTCCTGCGCCATCTTGGCGATGGGCTGTTCGACAGCCGTCAGCTGGGGATGTACCAGGGTGGCCAGGGTAGTACCCGACATGCAGCAGAGCGCCACATCGTCAGGGATGCGCAAGCCGTGCTTCTGGATGACGCTCTTGGCTCCCAGGACAGCGGTCTCCGTAAATCCGAAGACGGCGTCAAAAGGCACCCCCTTGGCCAGATACTGCTCCATCACCCAACTGCCCTCTTCGGCCGACAATGCCGGCAGCAGGACATCATGCGACTGGTACTCGACATGAAACTTCTCAAGCGCCTCACGATAACCTCTCAACCGTTCATAACTGTTGCGGATATAAGACGGACCGGGAATATGGATGATGTGCTTGTAACCCTTGCGCAGCAAAGCCTCAACCATGAAAAACGCCATGATATAATCGTCCATGCGTACCTGGGAAGCCCTGACCCTCTCCACGGTTCTGTCAAAAAACACGATGGGGATGCCTCGCTCTATCACCTTATTATATAGATCTACGTTGCGCTCCTTGTCACAGGCACTCATCAGGATGCCATCGACGCGCAGCTGCTCCATCATCAGGATATTCTCACGTTCCTGCTCGGGATTCTCATTGGAGATGGCTATCATCACCTTGTAGCCCTGTCTGCGCAGGATGGCCTGTGCCTCGTTGATAAAGGTCATATAAAACGTGGTGATGATTTCGGGGATGATGATGCCGATGTTATGGGTACTCTGCTGCCTGAGATGTACTGCCAGTTCGTTACGATGATACCCCATCTGCTCAGCGGTTGCCAAAATCTTCTGCAGGGTTTCGGCCTTCACATTGCCGGTATCTCCCGAGAGGGCACGGGAGACGGTGGACTTGGAGATGCCCAATACCCTTGCAATATCCATAATGGTGACGTATTTTGCCATATCTCTTTGGGTCTTTTGTCTATGCGCTTGTAAAGATACTTATTCTCCATGAGAGCAACAACAAAATGCGGATCTTTTTGGGAACGGTTGCAGAAAATGGGAACGGTTGCGAGAACGGTTGTGGGAAAAAAGATGCTTTTTTTCTTGAATTGCCTGCGAATTCACGCTACCTTTACAGCGTGATAAGGGAAGAGCAGGCTCTCTCGGAGAGTACTACTTCCCAACGCCTAAGAATTAAAAACAATACACTACCCAAACCTAAAAAAGATGGAACAAGACAGTAAGTGTCAAGCGAACTGTTCACAGATGGACGACTCGCAGAAAAACAATGCAGAGGGTAAAGTTCCCTTCATCAGCAAGCTCGCCTATGGCATGGGCGACGTGGGCTGCAACTTCAGTTGGATGTTTGTAGGCAACTTCCTCATGATATTCTACACAGACGTGTTTGGAATCAGCATGAGCGCTGTAGCCACCCTGATGCTTATATCCCGATTCTGGGATGCTATCAACGACCCAATCATCGGCGCACTCACCGACAAGACCCATACTCGCTGGGGACGATTCCGCCCATGGCTGCTCTTCGGAGCCCCTATCACGGCACTGGTGCTGATACTCACCTTCTGGGCACACCCCGAATGGAGCCAGACCGCCAAGATCATCTACATGGCAGTGACCTACTGCATCCTGGTACTGGGCTATACCTGCGTCAACCTGCCTTATGGCACTCTCTGCGGAGCCATGACACAGGATATCGACGAGAGAGCCAAACTCAACACCAGCCGCTCGGTAAGCGCGATGATGGCCATCGGCGTAATCAACATCGTAACCGTGCCACTCATCAGCTGGTTTGGCGCCGGCGACACCAAATATGGCTATCTCGCCGTGGCTGTGCTCTATGGCATCATCTTCGCCGCCTGCCATCTGTTCTGTTTCCGCAAAACCAGAGAGGTGGTGGAGATACCTGTGGGTCAGAAGCTCCCGCTGAAGGTACAGCTCTGTGCCATGATGAAGAACAAGCCCTATATGCTCGCTCTCTTAGGCCAGCTGCTCTTCGGTTTCATCCACTATGGACGCAACGCCGACATGCTCTACTATTTCACTTATGTAGAAGGTTCGGCCACGCTCTTTTCCTTCTATTCGATGGCCATCATCGTGCCAAGTATCATCGGTGCCGCCTGCTTCCCCATGGTATTCAGAAAGACCGGCAACAAGGGTCTGGCTGCAGCCATCTTCGCCTTCCTCACTGGTGTCACGATGATCGCTCTGTACTTCTTCAGTCCCAACGGTAGCGCCATCATGTTCTACCTGTTCTCAGCATTGTCATGGTTCTTCTTCTCTGGATTCAACACTGCCATCTATGCCATCATCCCAGACTGCGTGGAATATGGTGAGTGGAAAACGGGCATCAGAAACGATGGATTCCAGTATGCCTTCATCTCTCTGGGCAACAAGATAGGCATGGCGCTCGGCACATCGCTTCTCGCCATTGCCCTGGGCAGTGCAGGATATGTAAGCAACGCTGTGCAGAACCCGGAAGTGCTGAGCATCATGCACCACGCCTTCAGCACCATACCAGGAGTGTTATGGATCATCACCGCAGGGTGTCTCTGTCTATACAGACTCAACAAAAAACAATACAACCAGATCATGACAGAACTGGAAAACAAAAAGAAATAAAACTCCATCGGTCATCAGGCCGATGGGTGGGACAAGACAAACGGAAATTGCCCAACACACTAACATTAACGATAACAACCATAAAAAAACAATACAACTATGAGACAAGCAATATTAGTAGAACCCAAGCGAATCGAGTTTAAGGAAATAGCAGAACCCGAGGCAGCTGACCTGACAGCCCATCAGGTGCTCGTCAACATCAAGCGCATCGGCATCTGCGGCAGTGAGATACACTCTTACCACGGTCTCCACCCCGCCACATTCTATCCAGTGGTACAGGGACATGAGTACTCGGGAGTGGTAGTGGCTGTAGGCAGCGAGGTAACCGTATGCAGCCCTGGTGACCACATCACCGCCCGCCCCCAGCTGGTCTGCGGCAAGTGCAACCCCTGTAAACGCGGACAGTATAATGTCTGCGAACATCTGCGTGTACAGGCATTCCAGGCTGACGGCGCAGCCCAGGACCTCTTCGTCGTAGACGATGACCGCGTAGCCAAGTTGCCCGAAGGGATGAGCCTCGACTATGGAGCCATGATAGAACCTGCCGCCGTAGGCGCCCATGCCAGCAACCGCACCGAGGTAAAAGGCAAGAATGTAGTGGTGAGCGGTGCTGGAACCATCGGCAACCTCATCGCCCAGTTCTGTATCGCCCGTGGCGCCAAGAACGTACTGATCACCGACGTGAGCGACCTGCGTCTGGACAAAGCCCGCGAGTGTGGCATCGAGCATACGCTCAACATCACCAAGAAGCCCCTCAAGGCAGCTGCCCAAGAACTCTTCGGCGAAGAAGGCTATCAGGTAGGCTTTGAAGTGGCTGGCGTAGAGGTTTCTATACGCTCGCTGATGGAGACCATCGAGAAGGGTAGCGACATCGTGGTCGTGGCTGTCTTTGCCAAAGACCCAGCCCTTAGCATGTTTCACCTGGGCGAACACGAACTGCGCTTGATCGGATCGATGATGTACCGCCACGAGGATTATCTCACCGCCATCGACTATGTGAGCAAAGGCATCGTCAACCTCAAGCCTCTCATAAGCAACCGTTTCGCCTTTGAGGAATATGATGACGCATACAGATTCATCGACAGCCATCGCGAGACGAGTATGAAGGTTATCATCGACTTAGACCAGAAACCACAAGAGAAGAAATAGCAGACAGGCAAGAAGAGACAGTCTGCACACCATTGGCAGATACAGAGAAAGGATGTACTGATGTGTACAGACTGTCCAAAAGATTGGACCGTAGCAATGGGCACCGCCAGAAAGAAGCCCACGCAACGGAAGACAGACAATATATCCAGCAATCTAAAACTAAAAACGACAATGGAAAAGAAACAATCAGTAATAGGTATCGGCGAAGCTCTCTTTGACATGCTGCCGAGTGGAAAGAAACTCGGTGGCGCTCCAGCCAACTTCGCCTATCATGTCTCTCAGTTTGGGCTCGACAGTTGGGCTGTCAGCGCAATGGGTGATGACGAGTTGGGCAAGGAACTGGAAAAGGAACTCGACGACCACCATCTCAACTATGAGATAGAAAAGATAGACTACCCTACCGGCACCGTACAGGTGACGCTCGACACCAATGGAATCCCCTGCTATGACATCAAGGAAGGAGCAGCCTGGGACAATATACCCTATACCCCCGCCCTGGACAGATTGGCCAAGAACTGCACCGCCGTCTGCTATGGCTCGCTGGCCCAGCGCAACGAGGTGTCACGCAATACCATCTACCGATTTCTCGACAATATGCCTGAAGAGAAAGAAACTCTCAAAATCTTTGACATCAATCTGCGTCAAGGATTCTATAACAAGGAGATTATCACCGAGAGCATCAAGCGATGCAATATCCTCAAGATCAACGACGAGGAACTGATCACCATAAGCCGCCTCTTCGGCTATCCAGGCATAGACCTGGAGAACAAATGCTGGCTTCTCCTGGGCAAATACAACTTGAAGCTGCTCATCCTGACCTGTGGCGTAAACGGCAGCTACGTATTTACACCAGGCGAGATATCATTTATCGAGACACCCAGAGTGGAAGTGGCTGACACCGTGGGCGCCGGCGATTCGTTCACAGGCGCATTTGTGGCAAGCATCCTGAAGGGCAAGAGCGTAAGGGAAGCCCACGAACTGGCGGTGAAGGTATCGGCATACGTCTGCACACAGCATGGTGCCATGCCTGTATTGCCCGAAGAATATACCAGATGACACCTCTTCTGCCCCATAGCGGCTGAAAGCGGCCGTGACATTGGGGCAGAATCAGCATGCGGACCGCTGGACTCGGACACACGCAGAGCAGGAAGCGTTATGAGCACTTGTTATGCCAACGACAACCGGGCTTCTGCATTTCCTGTTCGTCAAAGGTTGTGATTAGTTAGGATATTAGTACTTTTGTACATCCAATAAAGATTATTCCGTTGTGAAGACTAATCGGACGGGGGCATTATTTACATTGCTCTCGTCCTTCTTTTTATAATTCAATCTCAGAAACAGAAAAACAGAATTGCTAAATATAATAAAAGATATACAGCCGCACCTATTCCACCCATTCCTTCTCCCATCGCACACTTCAGCTAAAGAAAAAAGTGGGGAGATGGGGATTGGGGGTCAATGTTTTTTTGTAACTTTGCAGCACATCCGTGGCTGCCCTGTGGCTTTGCGATGGTACATCAAGCCCACGACCTGGGCATCATCAGTCGCGAGCACTACGACTGGTGGTATGACGAGATGATAAAGAAAAATCCACGGGAAGAAGGATGGGGGCAATACGACATCTCTGAAACCATAGGCCGGGAAATTCGTATCAAGTCTATCGCCGAAAAGGGTATACCGAGAACCCGATAACAATCAACTAACACATACAACTATGAAACATCTATTATGTACATTGCTGTTGACATTGACAGTATGCCTCTGCTCAGCCCAGACCGAACACATGAAGTTTAAGGGCATCCCTATGGAAGGAACCCTGCTGTCGTTTACCCTCAAACTCAAGGCCAAAGGATATGTGCCCTTAGGCACCGAAGACGGAGTGTCGGTGCTGAAAGGCGAGTTTGCCGGTTACAAGAATTGCCATATCTATGCCGTGGCCGACAAAAGTGGCATGATATGCCGTGTCTGCGTAGAGTTTCCTAAGATGGACAAGTGGGCCGATCTCGAAAGCTGCTACTCCAGCTATAAGGACATGCTCACCGAGAAATACGGCGAGCCCAAAGTATGTGTGGAGGAATTTCAAAACAAGTATGCAGATGACGACAACAGCCGCATGTACGAAGTTCAGTTTGACCGCTGCAAATACCATTGCACCTTTGCCTGCAAGAACGGAGATATAACCCTCGAAATAACCCATCAGAAATTCGACTGCTTCGTGCAACTCAGCTACTACGACAAAGCCAACCAGGACAAGCTGAGACAAAACATTATGGAGGATTTATAAAGTCAAGGGGGCTAAAAACAAAAAAACTCCCACCGAAGCGGGAGTATAGGTTTTACCCTTCGGCATTACTGCCTTATTGTGATAAGATGTAGGAATCTTATTCTCTGCTGCAAATATATAACAAATAATTTGTTCAAACAAACAATTTTCTGTATTTTTACCGAAAATAACTAAGAAAACATCATCATAACTCATTATGGCACGAATTCTTGGCATAGACACCGGCACCAACAGCCTCGGCTGGGCCATCGTAGATAAGGACGAGAAGGGCTATCATCTGATAGACCGCGGTGTAAACATCTTCCAGGAAGGTGTAAAGATTGACAAAGGTATAGAATCATCAAAAGCCTCAGAACGCACGCTGCACAAGAGTACCCGCGTACGCTATTACCGCATCAAGCTCCGCAAAATAAACCTGCTGCACATTCTGAGTGACAATCATCTCTGCCCTCCACTCTCACATGAAGAGCTGAGAGACTGGCGCCTCAAAAAGATATATCCCAAAACCGAACTCTTCATGCAATGGCAAAGCACCGATGACGCAGCTGGAAAGAATCCCTATGCCTGCAGACACAGATGTCTGCATGAAGTGCTGGATATGGACAAGCTGACAGACCGCTACGAACTTGGTCGCGCCTTCTACCACATCATCCAACGCAGAGGTTTTCTGAGCAACCGCAAAGAACAGGACTCGGATGAAAGCGGAAAGGTAAAAGAAGGTATCAGCGACCTTACCAAAGAGATGGAGAAAGCCGGCTGCGAATATCTCGGCGACTACTTCTATACATTATATAATAATAAGGAGAAGATACGCAATCATTATACTGCCCGTATAGAGCATTACCATGCCGAGTTTAAGGCTATCTGTGAGAAGCAGAGGCTCCCTGAAGACCTCGCGCAGCAGATAGAAAAAGCCATATTCTACCAGCGGCCGCTGAAATCCCAAAAGAAGCAGGTAGGCAAATGCGTCTTTGAAAAGAACAAGGCTAAATGTCCGGCGTCTCATCCTAAATATGAAGAATTCAGGATGCTGGCGTTTATCAACAATATCAAGATAAAGACGCCCGAAGACGCAACGCTGCGCCCACTCAATGCGGAAGAACGGGAAAAAATCATGCCCCTGTTCTACAGGAAGTCAAAAGCGAATTTCGACTTTGAGGATATCGCCAAGAAACTTGCCCCCAAGAAGATGTATGGCTGCATCAAGAAAAGCAAAGATGCCAAAATGCCATATTTGCTCAATTACGATATGGACACCTCTGTCTCCGGCTGCCCCGTAACTGCCAGCCTAAAAGACATATTCGATGATGACTGGGAAAAAGGCATCCGCGAGGTATATACATTGGGCGAAGGCAAGAGCGGAAGTCAGATAATAAATGACGTATGGCATGCGCTGTTTTTCTATTCAGACACCGACAAGCTGAAAGAGTTTGCCCAAAAGCGGCTGCAACTCGACGAAGAGGATGCAAAGAAGTTCAGCACCATCAAGATACCGTCTGCCTATGCCTCGCTCAGTCTGAAAGCCATCCTCAAGATTCTTCCTTTCCTGCGTAGAAGTCTGCTCTATTCGCATGCCGTATTCCTGGCGAATATGGGGAAGGTCGTGCCTCAGTATATATGGGAATTGCCGGAAACCAGAGAAGGTGCAATAGAAAATGTCATCAATGAGATAAATAGATATGACGCCCGCAAAGACTCACGAACGCTGGAGGTCTGCATCAAAGACTATCTGAAGCAGCAGTATGGTGCGACGGATGACGCGCTGAAGGAACTGTATCATCCCTCGATGACCGAAACCTACGCACGGGTTATGCCCAACGAACTGGGCGAATACCGCTTGGGTTCTCCTCGTCTGGACAGCGTACGCAACCCTATGGCTATGCGCTCGATGTTCAGACTGCGCAAACTGATAAACCGCCTTCTGGCGGAAGGGAAAATAGATGCCGACACCACTATACATATCGAGTTTGCGCGCGAACTGAACGATGCCAACAAGCGGGCTGCCCTGCACGACTACCAACGCGAGAACCAAAATGAAAAGGACAAGGCACGCAAAGCCATCATCGACCTGTACAAAGAGGAAACGGGATTAGAAATCGTGCCAAATGATAAAGACATACTGAAATATATGCTGTGGGAAGAGCAAGAGCACATTTGCCTCTATACCGGAGACAACATCTCGGTAGCCAGCTTCATCGGTGCCAATCCCAAGTATGACATCGAGCACACCATACCACGCAGTGTGGGCGGAGACAGCACGCGTATGAATCTGACTCTCTGTGACTGCAGATTCAATCGCGAAACCAAGAAGACCAAGTTGCCTTCAGAATTGCCCAATCACGAAGAAATTCTCTCCCGAATATCTGGATGGAAAAGGGAATATGAAGAGCTGGAGACCAAAATACGCAAGAACAAACGCGCCACCAAGGGTTGCAGTACTAAAGAACAGAGAGACAGGATGATACGCAAGCGCCGCCTATTCGAGATAAAACGCGACTACTGGAAAGGCAAGTATATGAGGTTTACCATGCAGGAAGTTCCCGAAGGCTTCAGCCGCAGACAAGGAGCAGACATCAGCATCATTTCCAAATATGCACGCCTGTATCTGCAGTCATTGTTCCATCATGTCTATACCGTCAAGGGCATAGCCACATCCGACTTCCGAAAAATCTGGGGTATACAGGAAATCTATGACAAGAAAGAGCGTGTGAACCATGTACACCACTGCATCGATGCCATCGTCATCGCCTGCATAGGAAGGGATGAATACAACAAGTTAGGAGCCTACTATCACGATGAGGAAAACTCGGAATGGTTTGGCACGTCAAAAGCTCATTTCGACATGCCTTGGCCGACATTTGTCACGGATATGAAAACTATCCAGGATGAATTGCTGGTCTATCATTATACTCCCGACAATATGCACAAGCAAGGGCGTAGGCGCATACTCATCAATGGCAAGAAAGTCATGAGTAAAGGAGATGCTGCCCGTGGCAGCCTGCATAATGATACATACTATGGAGCTATCGAACACGATGGAGAAATCAAGTATGTGAAACGCGTGGAGCTGGCATCGCTCAATGTGGCACAACTCAACGTTGATAGCTTTATAAAGAGCATTGTAGATGAAACTGTAAGGGAAATCATAAGAAAAGCCATAGCCGAGAAGGGAATAAAAGAGGCTATCGCCGGCCCGATATGGATGAATGAAGAGAAACGGATACCTATCAAGAAGGTAAGATGCTACATGCCCTCTGTAACATCACCTTTGCACATCCGACAGCATCGCGACCAGTCGGTCAAAGAGTATAAGAGAACCTTCCATGTAGCAAATGACAGAAACTATATGATGGCTATCTACAAGGGGAAAGACCAAAAGGGGAAAGAAAAGAGCGAGTTTGAACTTGTCAATATGCTGGAAGCCGCACGATACTTCAAGACCAGTAATGACAAAGAGGCTGCCGACGACAATATAGTACCCGTCAAGAGCACAAGCGGCTACCCATTGGCTTATACGCTGAAGATAGGAACCATGGTGCTGCTCTATGAAAACAATCCCTCTGAAATCTGGGAAGGAACAAAAGCTGAGATTAGTAGGAGATTGTATAAGGTGACGGGATTGTCTATCTTGCCTGGCAAAAATAATTCCTATGGGAAAATTACGCTTACATTCCATGAAGAAGCCCGAGCAAGCAAAGAAATTAAGGCAAAAAATGGAGCCTATAAACAAGGGGAGGATTTACGTCCTTCGATACTGATGCTGCATACCCAAATAAAAGCTCTTGTCCAAGGATGTGATTTTGAAATCAATGAAGCTGGTGAAATCAAAAGTCTAAGGTGATATGATAAAGCAAACATTATTCTTCTCCACTCCAGTAAGGCTCTCTCTGAAGAATTGCCAATTGGTAATCTCATGGAAAGATAGCGATGATGTAGTAACGCGTCCGATAGAAGACATAGGATGCGTGATATTGGAAAACCAGCAGATAAGCATCAGCCTGCCATTGCTCAACGAGTTGGTGAAGAATAATGTTGCTGTAATCTTATGCGACAACAAGCAGATGCCAACAGCCATGCTGCAGCCTCTGGACGCAAACACCACCCAGGCAGAAAGCATCAAGAGCCAATTGGCAGTAAGCGACCCTATGAAGAAGCAGGTATGGAAACAGATTATAGAAGCAAAAATCAAAAACCAGTCGCTGTTATTAACCAAGTTGAGATTGAATGGAGCTGCTCTCAAGCCATTATATATGGCTGTAAGGAGTGGCGACACTGACAACCGTGAGGGAATTGCCGCAAAAGTATATTGGAATCTACTGTTTGGTGGAAACTTCAAGAGGGAGAGAGAAGGCCCCGTGCCCAACGCAATGCTCAATTATGGTTATTCCATCCTTAGGGCAGCTACTGCACGTGCGCTACTCGGCTCTGGTCTCTTACCCAATTTAGGCGTCTTCCATAAAAGCAGATACAATGCTTTTCCCCTGGCAGACGATGTCATGGAACCCTATCGCCCCTATGTCGATGAAATCGTCTATCAACTGTACCGTGACGGTCACCATGAGGTAAACAAGACAACTAAAGAACTAATACTGAGAGTCCTCAATTGTGATGTAAAGATAGGAAGCAAGACAAGGCCTCTACAAGTAGCTCTGACTTTTACGTCTGCATCGCTCATGAAATATTACTCATTAGAAGCGAAAAAACTGACATTGCCCGAGGTGACATGACAGAATACAGGCTAAATGCATACCATATCATGTGGATATTCGTTTTCTTTGACCTACCGGTCACGACGAAGAAGGAGATGAAGGCAGCCTCCCTATTTCGGAAGAACTTAGAAAAGGACGGTTTCGCCATGATGCAATTCTCTGTATACATCAGGCACTGCGCATCACGTGAGAGCATGGAAGTGCATATCAAAAGAATAAAATCTATGCTGCCTGAATCAGGGAAGGTAAGCATTCTGACTGTGACAGACCGACAATATGGAGAAATCTACAACTTTTGGGGAGTTCCCAAGAGTACTAAACTAAGCAAAATCACAAAAAAAATCATCAGCGAACCTGTTCAGTTGGAGTTTTTTTAGTATTTTTGCGATAGAACAAAGCCTACACGGCCATTTTTTATAATAAAAAGTATAAGTAATATATTAGTATATAGCTTATTAGATATTATAGGTTGTGGTTTGATGTAGGAAACGGACGATATACAACGCAACGTATAAAGCCATCGTTAAGGCGTTAGTTGTGGTTTGATGTAGGAAACGGACGATATACAACTTGAGATTAATTGAAAAGGAGTAAGGATATGTTGTGGTTTGATGTAGGAAACGGACGATATACAACAATCTTCTTTTCGTATGCCACAACGGAACGGTTGTGGTTTGATGTAGGAAACGGACGATATACAACAGGTCTTTCGTAGTGTACTTAGCAGCGTAGGTTGTGGTTTGATGTAGGAAACGGACGATATACAACTTTACATTATAACAACTATTTACCTAAAGGGTTGTGGTTTGATGTAGGAAACGGACGATATACAACCGTTTCGGAGGCAGTAGTTCGGCCTATCGGTTGTGGTTTGATGTAGGAAACGGACGATATACAACATTCAAGTACAGTGGAGGTGGCGAGAAGAGTTGTGGTTTGATGTAGGAAACGGACGATATACAACGTTTGTTTATCGAACCCCTTTATCATGATAGTTGTGGTTTGATGTAGGAAACGGACGATATACAACAGATTATAGCCGTACTCTCTCGCTGTTGGGTTGTGGTTTGATGTAGGAAACGGACGATATACAACTCAACGAAATCAGTAACCTCTTTAGTAAGGTTGTGGTTTGATGTAGGAAACGGACGATATACAACTTTTCGGCAAACTGCTGATGGTCAAAGCCAGTTGTGGTTTGATGTAGGAAACGGACGATATACAACTATTTCTACATCGTCTCCATCACCAAGCATGTTGTGGTTTGATGTAGGAAACGGACGATATACAACAATATGATGATAGACATCAGAAGAAAAAAGTTGTGGTTTGATGTAGGAAACGGACGATATACAACCGGGAAGCTCAACGGTAGACGCGTCTACATGTTGTGGTTTGATGTAGGAAACGGACGATATACAACAAAGGCACTTGAAAGCGCAACTGAAAAAAAGTTGTGGTTTGATGTAGGAAACGGACGATATACAACCCTGTAGATCCAGTCATCATCAACTGACAGTTGTGGTTTGATGTAGGAAACGGACGATATACAACGGTGTGTTACTTGCATGCAGCGGTGGCAGCGTTGTGGTTTGATGTAGGAAACGGACGATATACAACTTCAAATTGAGTATTTTTTGCTATTTTTGGTTGTGGTTTGATGTAGGAAACGGACGATATACAACAAGGACATGAACGACCCTTGTAATGTACCGTTGTGGTTTGATGTAGGAAACGGACGATATACAACCGGTTGCGAAAAGAACCGTTCCCGTTTCCTGTTGTGGTTTGATGTAGGAAACGGACGATATACAACATGAACGCCAAATCATGCTTTCACGCCGCCGTTGTGGTTTGATGTAGGAAACGGACGATATACAACGGATGCCACAAGATGTTGTTCGACATCATGGTTGTGGTTTGATGTAGGAAACGGACGATATACAACATTTCGACGAAGACAAACTGAAATCTTCAGGTTGTGGTTTGATGTAGGAAACGGACGATATACAACATTGCCATTTTTTATAGATACGTCCGAAGGTTGTGGTTTGATGTAGGAAACGGACGATATACAACAAGCGCGTTAGCGCGTCTCCGCTTCACGCGGTTGTGGTTTGATGTAGGAAACGGACGATATACAACGTTTCAAGGAAAGGTACAAATACCATCTTGTTGTGGTTTGATGTAGGAAACGGACGATATACAACGTTTCAAGGAAAGGTACAAATACCATCTTGTTGTGGTTTGATGTAGGAAACGGACGATATACAACTAAAAAATATTCATTTATATCAAAAAATATGTTGTGGTTTGATGTAGGAAACGGACGATATACAACGGGCTTGCAGCTCGTAGAGACCGCCGAGGGGTTGTGGTTTGATGTAGGAAACGGACGATATACAACGTTGTCCTTAGCTGCCTGTATGCTGTCAGCGTTGTGGTTTGATGTAGGAAACGGACGATATACAACAATATCTCCTTCCTTTACAGCATCCTTACGGTTGTGGTTTGATGTAGGAAACGGACGATATACAACTTGGTGGCAACATCATTGAACGGCGTGCCAGTTGTGGTTTGATGTAGGAAACGGACGATATACAACACACTCATAGCGGTCTGCGCCTAACCAGGGTTGTGGTTTGATGTAGGAAACGGACGATATACAACGTTACCACTGCCAATACCTTTTCCGGCATAGTTGTGGTTTGATGCAGGAAACGGACGATATACAACTAGTAACGGCAGGCTCTAACGGAACCATAGTTGTGGTTTGATGTAGAAACAGACAACACGAGATGCCATTCTCCCCCAAGCGACTCCACCAGCGGATGGCAAAACGGATGTGACGCCTCCTATATATATAATAAGGCATATATCCGCGCCCAATCCCGCCCCTTTGTGCATGGCAGAAGAAAAAATGGGGATTGAGGGATTGGAGGTCAATGTTTTTTTGTAACTTTGTAGCGTCTCTGTGGCAGACCTGGGGCTTGACAGCGCAAGCAGTTATGGCTGTGGGATAGACACGGAGCGGAAAGAAATGTTATCAAGCGATATTTCTATTTATACTGATATAGTTATGACAAATTCTACAGAGAATCTCTATCAGCTTGACGGTAGAGTGCCATTGGGCAAAGCAGTCCCATTCGGTCTTCAGCATGTACTGGCCATGTTTGTCAGCAACATTGCGCCTATCATGATTCTTGCCAGCGCCATAGGGCTGGACAAATCAGTCAGTGCGGTGCTCGTACAAAACTGTATGGTAATAGCGGGTATAGGTACGCTGGTGCAGCTCTACCCCGTATGGCGGATAGGTTCGCGGCTGCCCATCGTGATGGGTATTTCCTTCACCTTTCTCTCGCTGGCCATCAGCATTGGCGCAGCCTATGGCATGGGCACCCTCATCGGAGCGGTGATTGTGGGCGGCGTGCTGGAAGGACTGCTGGGACTTTTCGCCAAATACTGGATAAAACTGATTCCGCATGTCGTGGCAGCCACTGTGGTGACAGCCATCGGATTCTCGCTGCTGCCGGTGGGAGCCAACTCCTTTGCCGGCGGACTGGGCGCAGCCGACTTCGGCAGCATGGACAACTGGATTGTGGGCAGCGTTACGCTGTTGGCCTGTCTGCTCTGCCAGGTGTTTGCCAAGGGCTTCCTGCGGTCGCTGTCGGTACTCATGGGCCTCATCGCGGGCTATATCCTCGCTCTCTTCATGGGTATGATTGATTACAGTGGACTCAGCGATATATCGATTGTGGCGCTACCCAAGCTGCTGCCCTTTACGCCTGAGTTCAACATCGGCGCGATACTCTCGGTGACGGCGGTCTATCTGGTCTCGGCGACAGAGACGATAGGCGACACATCGGCGCTCTGCAACAGCGCGCTCGGACGCGACCCCAAGCAGAAGGAGATGGGGTCTGCCATCTGCTGCGACGGTTTTGTGAGCAGTGTATCAGGACTCTTCGGCTGTACCCCCATCACCTCGTTCAGCCAGAACGTGGGTCTGGCTGCCATGTCGGGCGTAGTCAACCGCTTCACGATAGGCGTGGGTGCCGTGGTAATGATTGTGGGCGGCATATTCCCGGCTATAGGCTATGTGCTTACCACCATACCCCAGGCCGTACTTGGAGGCTGCACCATCATGATGTTTGGCAGCATCCTCTTTGCCGGTTTCGGCATGATGGCCCGCTCTGGATTCTCTCAGCGCAACATGATTATCGTGAGCCTCTCGCTGAGCGTGGGACTCGGTTTCACCCAGGCCACAGACATGTTCAACATCTTCCCTGAGATTGTGCGTACGGTATTTGCCGACAACTGTGTGGCTGTGGTATTCCTCCTGGCCGTGGTGCTCAATCTGATTCTGCCCAAGGAGAAGGAAGACGCTGCTGACAAGCAATAACGATACAAGACACTCCATTACTGAAGAGACGACAGCCGACGATGGGCCCCACAGCGCCCTGCCGGTTGTCGTCTCTTCGGTTTCAGGGGTCGGCGTGTCTATCATAATCATGAAAAATCAAGCATTTTGCCATTCTTTCGTTGCATAAATCAAAAAAAACTCCTAATTTTGTAAACTTTCTGCAATAAACGATAATAACTATGGACGACGACAAGACCAAAGAGGAAACAGACGATATACTGGACAACGACCAGCACTCTGACTATCGCCCCGCCGACCGTTTCGACGCTTCTGCCGTGCATCACCTTTCGGGAATGTACAAGAACTGGTTTCTGGATTACGCCAGCTACGTGATCCTGGAACGTGCCGTACCTCATATCGAGGACGGTCTGAAGCCTGTGCAGCGACGCATACTGCACACCATGAAGCGCATGGACGACGGCAGATATAATAAGGTGGCCAACGTGGTGGGCGAGGCGATGAAGCTGCACCCCCACGGCGACGCGTCGATAAGCGACGCGCTGGTGCAACTGGGCCAGAAGGAGCTGCTCATCGACACCCAGGGCAACTGGGGCAACATACTGACCGGCGACCGTGCTGCTGCCGGACGATACATCGAAGCCCGTCTTACCAAGTTTGCCCTCGACACGGTGTTCAACCCCAAGACCACCGACTGGCAACTGTCGTACGACGGCCGCAACAAGGAGCCTATCACGCTGCCCGTGAAGTATCCGCTACTGCTGGCCCAGGGAGCCGAAGGTATAGCCGTGGGTCTGGCGTCCAAGATTCTGCCCCACAACTTTACCGAGATATGCCAGGCTGCCATAGCCTATCTGCGCGGCGAGAAGTTTGCCCTCTACCCCGACTTCCCCACCGGCGGTTCGATAGACGTATCCAAATATAACGACGGACTGAGAGGCGGAATGGTCAAGGTAAGAGCCAAGATAGAGCAGGTAGACGGCAAGACGCTCGCCATACGCGACATCCCCTTCACCAAGACCACATCAACTCTGATAGACAGCATCACCAAGGCTATAGAGAAAGGTAAAATCAAGATACGCCGCATCGACGACAATACCGCCGCCGAGGTGGAGATACTGATACATCTGGCGCCGGGCACAAGCCCCGACAAGACCATCGACGCGCTCTATGCCTTCACCGACTGCGAGACCAACATTTCGCCCAACTGCTGCGTAATCAAGGACAACAAACCCTGCTTCCTCACCATCAGCGACGTGCTGACCCACTCGGTCGAGCACACCAAAGACCTGCTGAGGATGGAGCTGGAGATACGCCGCAACGAGCTGCTCGAGCAGCTGTTCTTCATCTCGCTCGAGCGCATCTTCATCGAGGAACGCATGTACAAGGAGACCCGCTTCGAGCAGGCTCCCAACCAGGACGCCGTGGTGGAGTTCCTCGACGAGAAGTTTGCTCCATTCAAGAAGAAGCTGGTGCGCAGCATCACACGCGACGACCTGCTGCGTCTGCTCGAAATCAAGATGCAGCGCATTCTGAAATACAGCAAGGACAAGGCCGACGAACTGCTGGCGCGTATCAAGAAAGAGCTCAAGGAGATAGAGCACGACCTGGCCCACATGACCGACGTGACCATCAACTGGTATGAGTATATCATCGAGAAATATGGCGCCGACCATCCACGCCACACTGAGATACGCAACTTTGACACCATCGAAGCCACCGAGGTAATCGAGGCCACCGAGAAGCTCTACATCAACCGCAGCGACGGCTTCATGGGCACCGGACTCAAGAAAGACGAGTTTGTGTGCAACTGCTCCAAGATAGACGACATCATCATCTTCTACCGCGACGGCAAATACAAGATCGTCAAGGTGGCCGACAAGTTCTTCGTGGGCAAGAACGTAATCTGGGCGCAGGTGTTCAAGAAGAACGATGTGCGCACCATCTTCAACGTGGTCTATCGCGACGGCCGCAAGGGCATGTGCTTCATCAAGCGTTTCTTCGTCAACGGCTGTACTCGTGACCGCGAGTACGACCTGACCCAAGGCACCGAGGGTTCGCGCATCATGTACTTCACTGCCAACCCCAACGGCGAGGCCGAAGTGATAAAGATAACGCTCGAACCCGACTGTACAGCCAAGAAGAAGGCTAATATATTCCTCGAAAAGGATTTCTCCGAAATACTTATCAAGAACCGTACGGCACGAGGCAATATCCTCACCAAGAAGCCCGTTCACCGCATCTCGCTCAAGAGCCGCGGCCACTCCACTCTGGGCGGACGCAAGGTGTGGTACGACCCCTATGTGCGACGCATCAACTATGAAGAGCGGGGCAACTACCTCGGAGAGTTCAGCGACGACGACCGTATACTGGTCATCCTCAACGACTACAGCTACTACTTCACCGACTTCGACGCCAACAACCACTATAGCGAGGGCATCGTCGTCATCGAGAAGTGGAATCCCGAGAAGATATGGACCGCCGTGCTCTATGATGCCGACAACAACCGTCTGCTCTACATCAAGCGATTTGCGCTGGAATACTCGCGCAAGCCGCTCAACATCATGGGCGAAAACCCCAAGAGCAAGATGGTGCTGCTCACCGACACGCCCTATCCCCGTCTGAGGGTTACCTTCGAGGGCGTCGATGTCAAGCAGCCGCCGCTGGAGGTCGAGGCTGCCGACTTCGCCACCATCCGCTCGGTCAAGGCCCACGGCCGCCGTCTCACCATCTACAAGGTCAAGACGGTAGAAGAGCTTGAGCCTACCCGCCAGCCTGAGCCCGAGCCCACTGCCAGTGACGCCGACGACAGCACCGACGACACCAATCTGGACCCCGATGCCGGCAAGAGCCAGCAGCAGGTCATCGACGAAATCACCGGCCAACTCAGCCTTTTCTCCAATGACGACAATTAAGATCATCCTCCTGGCGCTTCTGGCAGTCGTGCCCTGCTCCATCGCTTGGGCCCAGAGCGAGCGCATAGTCACCAATGCCCGCATGGTGGGCATTGGAGGCGCCGAGGTGCTCGACACCTATCTCTCCCCGCTCCATTACAGGGGCACCGAACTGAGATACATCTCACACACCCTGCGCGAGAAGACCGACACCACGCGCCTCTTCCATGAAATCATCCACCAGGGCAGCCTCTCTCTTCTTGAAAACAAGAGCGGCTACGGTGGCGAGATGGCAGGCAGCTACAATTTCCAGTACGGATGGCACTGGCATCTATGCGATTTCCATTTCAAGGGAAGCACCCTGCGACTCGATGTGGGTGGAAACATCGACGCCAACATAGGTTTCATCTACAACACCCGCAACTCCAACAATCCCGCACAGGCCAGAGCCTATCTCAACCTTACGCCCACAGCCGCCGCCACCTACACCCTGCACTGGCGCCATCCGCTGGCAGTGAGATACGAGGTGTGGCTGCCTGTCGCCGGCGTCATGTTCTCGCCCAATTACGGACAGTCCTACTACGAGATATTCTCCAAGGGCAACTACGACCACAACGTGGTGCCCACCTGGGTAGGCAACGCGCCGTCGATGAGGCAGATGCTCACCGTCGATTACAACCTGTGGGGCACCACCCTGCGCGCCGGCTATCTGGGCGACTACCAGCAGGCCAGCGTCAACCACCTCAAGTCACACATCTACACCCATGCGTTTGTCATCGGTGTGGTGCGCAAGTTCAGTATCCAAAAGATTAAACAGCCATGACCCTTCCACGCCTTTCTCTCTTGTTCCGTCTATGCCTGACATGCCTTGTCGCCATCAGCATGACCAGCTGCGTAGATGAAGACGAATACACCAACTCGCCGAGCGGCAACTTTGAAGCCCTATGGCGCATCATGGACGAGCACTACTGCTTCTTCAGCCAGAAGGGCGTAGACTGGAACGAGGTCTACCAGCGCTACTCGCGCCAGATAGACAACCACATGAGCGAGAACCAGCAGTTTGAGGTTCTCTGCAACATGCTCAGCGAACTGCGCGACGGCCATGTCAATCTCTACTCCACCTTCGACATCGGCCGCAACTGGAGTTGGCGCGAAGACTATCCCTCCAATTTCTCCGACACACTCTCCCGACGCTATCTCGGCACCGACTACCGCATCGCGTCGGGCATCAGCTACCGCATCCTCGACGACAACATAGGCTATATGCGCTGCTCCACCTTTGCCAACGGTTTCGGCGAAGGCAACCTCGACGACATCATGGCCTACCTGCTCACCTGCCGCGCCCTCATCATCGACATACGCAGCAACCCCGGTGGAATGATAAGCGCCGCCGAGCAGCTGGCTGCCCGCTTTACCGACGAAGACATCCTCGTGGGATATGTGCAGCACAAGACGGGCCGCGGCCACAACGACTTCTCTGCCATGAAGGAGCAGCGATTGCGCCCGAGCCGCGGCATACGCTGGCACAAGCCGGTGGCAGTGCTCACCAACCGCACCGTCTTCAGCGCCGCCAACGAGTTTGTCAAGTACATGCGCTGCTGTCCACGCGTCATCACCGTGGGCGACCACACCGGTGGCGGAGGCGGCATGCCCTTCAGCAGCGAGCTGCCCTGCGGATGGAGCGTGAGGTTCTCTGCCTGCCCCATCTACGACCGCAACCGCCAGAGCACCGAAGACGGCATAGCCCCCGACCATGTGGTGAGCATTACCGACAGCGACCTCCAGCGCGGCATCGACACCATCATCGAGGAAGCCCGTAAAAAATTGAATGACAGCAAATAAAAACTCACGCATCGTCACGTTTCTCATTTTTTTATCGTAACTTTGCACCATTATTGCGCTTGTGGCGGAATTGGTAGACGCGCCAGACTTAGGATCTGGTGGCTCAGGTCGTGTAGGTTCGAGTCCTATCAGGCGCACCCGCTAATCCTAATTGCTTATCAACAAGCAGTTAGGATTTTTTTGTTTGTATACCCAAGCCCCCATTACCTGCGCAGTCATCACTCATGGTCACCCGATGGGCAGGCTGTCAGCCTCTACATTTGAAGACACCACTACTGACAGGCTGGAGGAATGTGTAGAGATAGAAGAGGGATACCTTGAAGTGGGCAACAAGCATAATATATTCTGCAAAATGGCTGAGGAGACAACCCTATTCGGAATTTCCGCTATTATTGAATGCTTGGAATGAGAAGCGTTGCTTGAGACCCTAACTACGGGAGTAACCAGAACCAATACAGATTTGATTGAACCAGCTTGTTCAAAGCAATGCCATACTCGGTTAGCCCAATGACCCAATAAATGGCCCAATAAATGACCCAATAAATGTATCTATGTGGCATTATGGAAAAAACGGCGAAAACAGCTATTTATCAGCAAAAAAGTATTATCTTTGCAACCGCTTTTGAAGACAAGCGCAATAATTACGAGACCAAGCGCGATGTCTCCGAAGCCATGCGCAACCGCTTTTGAAGCCATGCACAATGCTTTTGAAACCAAATGCCCTATGTCTGAATCTACATATAGAACAATGGAAATGAAAGATATCGCACGAATACTTAGACTTGCAGTGTGGCGCAGCCATGCTGTGGCTGTGGCGACTGTTGTGGTGAGCATGCTGGCGGCCATTGCCCCAGCGGCGCATGCCAAGGACATCAGCCCGATGGAGGCTGTCAGGATTGCCCGAAGAGTGGTTACCCTGTCGGACGACTGTGCCGCCATGGCCAGGGCGCAGAGCCGCACGGCGACGCCCATCCCACCTTATTATATATATAACGACGCGCGGGGACTGGGATTTGTCATCGTTGCCGGCGACGACGAGATGGGAGAAATCCTGGCCTACAGCAGGGAGACCACGCTCGACACGCTGACAGCCAACCCCTGCGTCAAACTGCTCTTAGAGGGTTACCGCCAGACCTACGAGGCAATCAAGGAGGGGCGGGTGACCCTCAGCCCCAGAACCCGCAACGCACTCTACACCAAGACCGTAGAGCCGCTGCTGAAGAGCAAGTGGGGACAGTCGCACCCCTTCAACGCCAAGACCGGTTACCCATACAGCGTATGCGTGGCTACGGCGGTGGCGCAGATGATGTACTACTACCAGTGGCCCGCCCAGGGCAAGGGGAGCAACGAGTATCTCGTCAAGTACTACAACACGACGGTGAGCGCCGACTTCAGCCAGTCGCGCTACGACTGGGCCAACATGCTGCCCGACTACCGCTACCCCATCGCCGCCACGCAGAAGCAGGAAGACGCCGTGGCGCTGCTGATGAGCGACGTGGGCATAGCCTCGTTCATGCAGTACACCCCCGACGCGAGCGGCACCCAGGGACTCTTTGCCTACAAGGCGCTGCAGAAGCACTTCGACTACACCGCTGCCTATGTCACCAAAGCCATAGAGGGCCCCAGCCGCTTTGCCGAGATACTGCGGCAGGAACTGCTCAACGGGTGCCCAGTCTATCTGGACGGACGGCCCGCAGGGACGGCATCGGGGCACGCCTGGGTGGCCGACGGATTTGACCAGAACGGACTCTTCCACATGAACTTCGGTTGGGAAGGACAGGGCGATGCCTACTACTCGCTCACCAACCTCAACGTGACCGAGACCGGAAGCGAATTTCAGGGCAAGCCTCTTGCCTTCAACCGCGCCCTCACCGCCATCCTCGCCCACCCCAACAACGGCAAATATCCCGACATCGACCGCGGACTGCTGGAGACCTCGCCCCAACTGATGTTCAACGAGGGCGGCTCGCTCTCCATCAAGGGCGCAGACAAGACCTTCAATCCGTCGCAGACGCAGACCGTAGAGGTCAGCTCGTTTGTGAACCGCGGCAACCCCTTCCGTGGCGACATCGGCGTGGCGGTCTACGACGCCCAGGGCAAGTTCGTCCGCGTGGCCTATTCTGACGACCACGCCACCGGCGGACTCACCCAGCGAATCTACGGCGACGGCCTCGACGGATATATGGGCACCGACTATCTCATCAACGAGCCCCAGCCCATCCACCTGAGTCTCGCCCAGCTCGCCGATGGCTACTACCGCCTCATCGCCGTATGCACCGCCCGCAAGGACGACGGTTCGTGGGACGATTTCTTCCCCATAAAGAAGGTGCCCATCATCGAGGTGGAACTGAGCAACGGCTCCGCACGCATCTCGGAAATCTGTTCGGAGGAAGCGCGGTTCCAGCTGATGGGCCAGCCCCGTCTCTCTGACGAAGCCTATCAGGGCGAGAAGGTGGTGGCGTTCTTCCCCGTGAAAAATCTCAATGGCGTGCCGCGCGACTGTTATCTGAGGGTGAGGCTGCTCGATGCCGACAGGACAGTGGTGCTCGACACGCGCGTGGACGCACTGACCGAAATCGAGGGCTTCACCGAGACCGAGATACCCATCACCCTCTCCATCCCCGCCTCACTCGCCCCAGCGCGCTACGAGGTGCAGCTCGAGATGACGGGCGACGAGGCAGAGACGCTCCACTACCCCATCCTCAACATCCACGACCGCGATGCCGCCTATATCGATGTGGTCAAGGGACAGGACAGACCGATTATGGCCAAGGCGGAGATATTCCTGGCCGACGACTCCAACTCCAAGGTCGAGTCGGGAAGCATCGACATCACCAGGATGCCGCTCTTCAAACTCGGAGTGTCGCTACGCGCAACCGAAGGACGCAGCTACGAGGGCTACGTATATATGTTTGGCGAAGACACGCAGACCCATGAGACCATCCAGATACCGGGTATCGAGGATAATGTCAGCGTCCATTCATCGTTTGATGTGCCGCTCTTCAGCTACTGGTTGCGTCAGAGCAACCAGCCCTTTGCCGACGGCCACACCTATCGCATCTATGTCACCGGCAAGACCGACGGCAACGATGTGGCGCTGACCTCGCCCAAGGCGCCGGCTTACTACCTCAAGCGCGAGGGCAACATCTTCTCCATCTATAGCGGCACCGCCACAGCCATTGACGACGCCCCGACCACGGTGCCCACAGTGAGCCTCAGCGCCGGTCAGCTTGCGGTAAGCGCCGAGGGGCTCAGAGCCATACGGCTCTACAGCGTGAGTGGCACAATGGTCGGCCAGGCACCAGCCACCGACGCCCGCCGCGCCGAACTCTCCCTCCAGGGTCTCGCCCAGGGCGTCTACCTCCTGCGGATAGAGGCTGGAGCGCGCACCACCACCTACCGGTTCATGCACCGCACCGCCGCCCCTCTGCGATAGCCACTGCGACAGCAGTCCACCGTCACCGCCACCACGGCGCAACCATAGCCATCCCCCCTGCCCAACGACAGACAGCGGGGATGGCTTTTTTGCGTCACCGCCACCAGCCACCCAAGCACCGCCACCCGCTCCGCCTCGCCCCTCATGCCTCAGGGGCAGCCAGAGGGCATCATCGCCATCACCTCTACCACCATGGCCAGCTCGTACCTTATGTCACGAGCCCTCGCATCATAAGTCACGAGCCCACGGTTCAGTAGGCACGAGCCCACGTATCATATGTTACGAGCCAGCCGTGATGATTGCGCAAGTCGGGATGGCGGTCAACAGGGTAGCGGCAATGCCCATCACGCTCCGCGAAATCGCCATGGGCGACATGGCGTGGGTTACGGGAGTTGCGCTGACAGCAAGAGGCGCAGTGACGCCCCACAGCGATGCCCACCTGCCGACAACGGCATCCACCCACAAGCCCCATCCCGGCCTTCCTCAAGGGGAAAGAGTGTCACATAACCATCTCAAACACAACAAGA
>NZ_NPJM01000056.1:0-57230 GCF_002251455.1 Prevotella sp. P4-51 | reverse complement strand
AACATCACCATCACCAAGAGAGACGAGTGTAAAGACCGTTTCTCCATGGACAAAATTATGAACGCTATCATCAAGGCATTTGACTCCGTGAATGAGCCAATCGACCTTGGTAATGTTTCAAAACTTATCAGCCGTCTTAATATCTATAATAATATTAAGGTGGAAGATATTCAGAACCAGGTAGAAGAGGCTCTGATGGCAGAAGGTTTCTTCAAGGTAGCCAAGTCGTTTATGCTTTATCGTCAGCAGCATACTGAAGACCGCGAAACCTTGGAGCGCCTGAAGTTCTTGACCGATTATATGCAGGCTTCCAATGCCGCTACAGGTTCCAAGTATGATGCCAATGCCAATGTGGAGCACAAGAATATCGCTACACTTATCGGCGAATTGCCCAAGTCAAGTTTTATCAGACTTAATCGTAAACTTCTTACCGACCGCATCAAAAAGATGTACGGAAAGGAACTGTCGGACGAATATATAGACAAACTCACACACCACTTTATATATAAGAATGATGAGACATCGCTTGCCAACTATTGCGCATCCATCACCATGTACCCTTGGCTGATAGGTGGCACGTCGTCAATAGGCGGCAACTCTACCGCTCCCACCAACCTCAAGTCTTTCTGTGGTGGTTTCATCAATATGGTGTTTATGGTCAGCTCTATGCTCTCTGGCGCATGCGCTACACCGGAGTTCTTGATGTATATGAACTATTTCGTTGGACTGGAGTTCGGCCAGGACTACTACAAGCGAGCTGATGAGGTGGTTGATTTGTCGTTGAAGAAGCGCACTATTGACAAGGTGATAACCGACAGCTTTGAGCAGATAGTTTATTCTCTTAACCAGCCCACCGGCGCACGTAACTATCAGGCTGTTTTCTGGAATATTTCCTATTATGACAGGTACTATTTCGATAGTCTTTTTGGCAATTTCTATTTCCCCGATGGAAGCCTGCCCGATTGGGAAGGACTGTCATGGTTGCAGAAACGATTCATGAAGTGGTTCAACGAGGAGCGCACCAAGACGGTGCTTACCTTCCCTGTTGAGACCATGGCCATGCTTACCGAGAATGGTGAATGTAAGGACAAGGAGTGGGGAGAGTTTGCAGCTGAGATGTACTCCGAGGGTCACAGCTTCTTCACATATCTTAGCGACAATGCCGACAGCCTCAGTTCTTGCTGTCGTCTGCGTAACGAGATACAAGACAATGGGTTCAGCTATACGCTGGGAGCCGGTGGAGTTTCGACCGGTTCGAAGAGCGTGCTCACTATCAACCTGAATCGTTGCATACAGTATGCTGTCAATCACAATCTCGACTATAAGGAATACCTCTCTCATGTCATTGACCTCTGCCACAAGGTGCAGTTGGCTTATAACGAGAACCTCAAGGAACTTCAGAAGAATGGAATGCTTCCGCTGTTTGATGCAGGTTACATCAACTTGAGCCGTCAGTATCTCACCATCGGTGTCAATGGTCTGGTAGAGGCTGCCGAGTTTATGGGACTGAAGATTAATGACAATCCCCAGTATCTGGAGTTCGTTCAGACAGTCTTGGGACTGGTTGAGAAGTACAACAAGCAATACCGCAGCAAGGAAGTCATGTTCAACTGCGAGATGATACCTGCCGAGAATGTGGGTGTTAAGCATGCCAAGTGGGATAGGGAGGATGGCTATTTCGTTCCCCGTGATTGCTACAACTCTTATTTCTATGCGGTGGAAGATGATTCGCTGACTGTGATTGATAAGTTCAAACTCCATGGCGCTCCTTACATCGAACATCTTACTGGAGGTTCGGCTCTGCACATGAATCTTGAAGAGCATTTGAGCAAAGACCAATACCTGCAGTTGTTTAAGGTAGCTGCCAAGGAAGGCTGTAACTATTTCACCTTCAATATCCCCAATACCGTTTGTAATGACTGTGGACACATCGACAAGAGATACCTCAAAGAGTGTCCTGTCTGCAAGAGCAAGAATGTAGATTATCTTACGCGCATCATAGGTTATCTCAAGCGCGTAAGCAATTTCTCACAGGCCCGACAGGCTGAGGCAGAAAGAAGATACTATGCTAAAGTACGTTAATACAGGCATCGTTTTCCAAGAGATACCCGACGAGGTGACACTGGCAATTAATATCAGTAATTGCCCGTGCCACTGTCCTGGGTGTCACAGCAAGTTCCTTTGGGAGGATGTAGGTGCTCCATTGACGACAGAAGTGCTGGATGAGTTCATTGCCAGGTTCGGCAGCAACATTACCTGCATCTGTTTCATGGGTGGAGATTCTGACCCTTCCTATCTTAGCCAGCTTGCTGCCTATATCCACGCCAAATACCCTCATTACAGAGTAGCGTGGTATAGTGGGCGACTCCGTATCTCTTCCCAGGCATCCAAGAACGTCTTTGATTATATCAAGGTGGGCCCATACATAGCCCATCTTGGTTCTCTCAAGTGCAAGACCACCAACCAGCGTCTCTACAAACTGGATGCTGCGGGTGACATGCAGGATATAACCTATCGCTTCTGGTCACGATGATGATGGAGAAAGGACATAGACCGGCCATTGCCGTAATAGATGGTAATACGTTGGCAGCAATAGGATTGAAGACTATTCTCCAGCGTATTATGCCTATTATGGATGTCGAACTCTATGGCTCCTTCAATGAGTTTGAGGCTTCTGTCCCAGACAGGTATTTCCACTTCTTTGTTTCGGTCAATATCGTCCTTGCCCACCGCATGTTCTTCCTGGAGCATAGCCGCAAGACGATAGTGCTTACCACTTCCAGTGAAAGCCTTACGGGTTTTCATAGTATTAATGTCAATGTGTCAGAGGATATTCTGGTCAAGTCGCTGCTTATGCTGGAGCAGCATGCCCATTCTCGCGGACGCAACTTGCCTATGGATGTTCCTGCCGGTAATGCCGGAATACTTACCGATAGGGAGATAGAAGTTTTGGTATTGATTGTTGAGGGGTATATCAACAAGGAGATTGCCGACAAGTTGCATATTGGTTTGACCACAGTCATCTCTCATCGCAAGAACATCATGGACAAACTTGATGCGCGAAGCGTATCGGCCCTTACTATCTATGCTGTCACGCATGGATATGTAGATATCGCAAATATCTGATATTCCTTACTTTTTTCTTATAAGAATGGCGACAAGAGATGTCCTACCCATCCCCTGAACTTTTGCCACGGGGTGCGCCATTCATCCCATTTCTGTTCGTCCAGGAGAAAACAGTCCTTCTTGTTGTCTTCGAAGAGATTGTCCAATTCGCGGGTAGTATGGCTGTCCACGATTACAGCATTGGCTTCATAGTCCCAGCTCAGACTGCGTGCATTCAGATTGGCACTTCCCACGGTGCACACTTTCCCATCGACCATGATAATCTTGGTGTGATGGAACCCAGGCGTGTACATCCATATCCTGCAACCGTGTTTCATCAGTTTGTGGGCATTGTAGAAGCCACAATCTGGCGTCAGAGGGATGTCGCTGTGGGTAGAGAGCATTATCTCTACCTTTACACCACGCTTGATAGCATTCTTGAACGCTTTCTTGAGTTTCCTGTTCAATGTGAAGTAGGGGTTGATGAGCTTGATGCTGTCTTGGGCACAGTTGATGGCGTTCTCGTAGAAATATCTGATTATATCATTGCTTGTGCGAGGCTCGCGATTGATAATGCCCACAACCTTTTTCCCCCGACTCTCTGTGGTGTCTGGTTTCAGCCCTGTAAAGTAAGAGGTGTCGGTATAGTCACCGCGATAATACTGGGCACCATGGACATTCTGGCCAGTAGTCTTGTTCCACATCTTCAGGAAGATACGTTGCAGCGTATTTACCTCGTTGCCATCCAGACGGCAGTGCATGTCATGCCATGAGCCAACCTTTTCCGTTCCCTTGATGTAGTAGTCTGCCACATTCATACCGCCGATATACGCTATGCGTCCGTCGATGACCACAATTTTGCGGTGGTCGCGTGTCAAGACGTGGTTTATCCAGGGGAAGACGATGGGGTCAAACTTGTATATCTCTACACCTTTGGCGCGTATGGTGTCCAGATGGCGCTGCTTGAGTGGACGGTTGTTGGAAGAATTGCCAAAAGCGTCGAAAAGCGCTCTGACCTCAACACCGTGTTGGGCCTTCTCTTCGAGCAGATGGAACAGCTCGCGGGCAATCGAGTCATTTCTGAAGTTGAAATACTCCAGATGTATGGAGTGGCGGGCGTTCCTGATGGCTTGAAACATATCCTCAAACTTTTCCCGACCCGTAGCAAGCAAGGTTACGGAATTGTTGTGAGAGAAACTTACGCCCCTCTCCTTCAGTTTGTTTACGATAACAGAGTCTGATGTCTGTGCGTTGGCACAGACACAGACTAACAATACTATGATTGTTGTTATGATATGTTTCACCTTTGGTTTTGTAATGTATTAAATCATGCAACTGTAGTGGTCCACCACGCCCAGTAGTTTGTTTTCTTCGTTTACTACCAATACTGTATGCACCTTGTATTGATGCATGATGCGTTGTATCTCGGTTATCTTGGTTGATGGCAATACCGATTTGGGTGTTGTCGTCATGATGTCTTTCACCTTCTTGTCAAAGAACTTCTCACGCCATTTCTCCATAGCCCTGCGTATGTCTCCGTCGGTAATCAGACCGATAACCTTGTCGTTCTCTGTCGATACACCCAGACCCAATTTGCCTTTGCTCACCAGTATGATGGCGTCGCCAAGGTTCATGTCCTTGTCGATTACCGGCAAGTCGTGGCTTATCATGACGTCTTCAGCTGTGGTCAGCAGGCGTTTTCCCAACTCGCCACCTGGGTGGAACTGGGCGAAATCGCGAGGTTCGAAATGTCTTACCTCCATCAGAGCTACTGCCAGAGCGTCGCCCATTGCCAGTGCGGCGGTGGTGCTGCTTGTCGGGGCGAGGTTGAGCGGGCAAGCCTCCTTCTTCACCCACACCTTGATGTGGGCATTGCTGTATTTTGCGAGCAGCGAGTTCTCGTTGCCCGTCATCGAGATGATGGGTATGTTCATGTGCAGTACCATGGGGATGAAGCGGAGCAGTTCGTCGGTCTGTCCCGAGTTGCTCAGCGCCAGCACGATATCATCCGAAGTCATCACTCCCAAGTCGCCATGGAAAACATCCAATGGGTTGATGAAGAATGCGGGTGTTCCCGTTGACGACAGCGTTGCGGCAATCTTGGCTCCGATATGTCCGCTTTTGCCTACACCTGTCACGATGATTTTACCCTTGCAGTTGTAAATCATGTTGACAGCCTTGTCGAAATTCTCGTCCAGCTGTGGAATCAGTTCCAGCAGAGCCTGTGCCTCGTCTTCGAGACACTGCTTGGCGTATTGGCGTATTTGTGTGAGTTGTGTTGTCATAAGAGTTCTGTGATTAAGTTTTCCAGTTTGTCCAATGGTAACATGTTCGGTCCATCGCTGAGTCCCTTGTCCGGATTTGGGTGTACCTCAAAGAAGTAGCCATTGGCGCCGAAGGCCTTGGCTGCCTTGGCCATGGCGGGTATGAACTGTCGGTCGCCGCCCGTTGTGCCATTGGCAGCGCCTGGGCGCTGCACGCTGTGTGTGCAGTCCATGACCACCGTGGGCACTATCTCCTTCATGTCGGGGATGTTTCTGAAGTCTACCACAAGGTTGTTGTAGCCAAAGCAGTTTCCTCTTTCGGTGAGCCATACCTCGGTGGCTCCCGAATCCAGCGCCTTCTCCACGGGGTAGCGCATGTCCTTTCCGCTCAGGAATTGTGCTTTCTTGATGTTTATGATCTTACCTGTCTTGGCGGCAGATGTCAGCAGGTCGGTCTGGCGGCAGAGAAAAGCCGGTATCTGTATGACGTCCACTACTTCGCCTACAGGTTGCGCTTGCCAGCTTTCGTGTATGTCGGTGAGGATTCGCAGTCCGTATTTGGTCTTGATGTCATTGAGCATGGTCAGCCCCTTCTCCAGTCCCGGCCCTCTGAACGAGCGGATGGAGGTGCGGTTGGCCTTGTCAAATGATGCCTTGAAGATAATCTCTGTCGAGAGTCTCTTGTTGATACTTACTAACTTCTCTGCTACTGTTTCCAATAGTTCCATGTTCTCGATGACGCATGGACCGGCAATGAATAGTGGTTGCATAGCTTGCTTATGTTTAGTTGACTATATTCTTTTATAATTGTTGGGAGAGATACCGCATCAGGCATCGTCTCCGTTGGATATGATATGTATGTCGCGCTGTGGGAACGGAATTTCTATGTTGTGCTCAGTCAGTACATTATAGATAGTTTCCATGATTTCGCCCTTGGCGTAGGTGGTGGTCAGCACGGGAACCCACACGATGAGCTTGAAGTCGATGCTGTTGTCGCCGAAGTTGGCAAATACCATCTTGGCAGGTCTTGTGGCATCCTTGCACTTCAGCTTGTTCACCGCGTTGCATACCAGGTCGCGCACCGTATTGACATTGGTGCCATAGGCCACTCCGAATGGTATGCTTGCCACCTCATAGCCGTGGTTTCTTGTCAGGTTCTTGTAGTTCTTGGTAAAGAGCTGGGAGTTCTGGAAGGCAATCACGCTGCCGTCGGTTGTGTCCATGAGTGTAGAGGTGTAGGATATCGAACTCACCGTGCCTCTTATGCCGTCACATTCGATGAGGTCGCCCACCTTGATGCGTCCCGCCATGAGAGATATGCCGTAGTAGATGTTCTCAATGATGTCCTTCATCGCGAAACCGATACCGGTAGACAGACCTCCTGAGATGACCACGAGCCAGGTGCTGTTCACGTGGAAGATACTCAATACCAGCATCAGCCATACGCCCCATACCACAACCTGCAGCACGTTCTTTGCCATGACGTTCTTGCTCGCGGCGGTCGTGGGGTCGGTCTTCTCGAAGTGGAGCTTTAGGAAATCCTTGCTTGTCTTGTTGACATACGCGAAGACAATATACAGGATGGACGCCATGAAGATGCCGAGGATGCTTATTCTTATGTTGTCGGAGTCTATGAAGTTGTTGGTATAGATACGCATGGTCGTATCACTCAGATTGAAGATGTCGGCAGCCCAATAGATGGAGAATATCACCGACACCACGCCCATTACCGGCAGGAGTACCGTATAGACAAGCCTATAAGCCCATTTCTGCGTGATGGGTTTGGCCAGGATGCCGTTGCGTTCGGCGTACGCCTTGATGATGCCCTTCAGACAGGTGATGGTCAGGATGCAGGTAAGCTGCATTATCCACCATATCAGCATCTCAACGCTCAACAGGGTGTAGCCTATCCATGAACAGATGGTAGCACCCACGAATACGATGAGCGAAAGATAGGTATAATAGACATCGGTCTTGGGGATGTTGTGACCATGTCGCTTGATGACATTCCACTGCCACAGGGTGCAGGCCAGCAGAACGGGTGGGAAGATAAGATTGGTGAATATGTTGGGAATCAGTACTATGCGGAAGCTGATGATGATGAAGTCGATGACAATCAGAGGAGCATAGATGCGGAAACCGCTCTTTATCTGCTTGGTGCTCAGACGGATAAGCAGCGAGATGAGTATCACGCCCAACAGCCAGGCATATTCTACCAGCAGATTGCAGGCCATAATCAGGAAGTTCTGGTCGGCTGCCAGTCTGATGATGGCCAGCACGATGGCAAAGGTTACTACCGTTGCAGCCATGGTGATACACGTGCGCTTGCCGATAAACGTTTCGTGTGTGGCACTGATGTTGTCTGTCTTCAGCAGACGTGTCACCCTCTGCATGAGGCGTTGTGATCTGAACAGGCGGGTTATCGCTACCCTGAACAGCAGCACGTTGAGCGAGATGGAAATGATACCGCCAAACAGGATGATTACCAGCAGACCAAACATAAGCCTGCTGTCCCATTGCGACTTGCGCTTGGCCTGCGGCTTGTATTTCTCCGAGAGCGTTTCGGTTGTCTCGCTCACGTTGGTACTGATATGCCTGAGTATGGTGAAGTAGTTGTCACCGGCATTGTTGAATATGCTGGCCTGTATGTCACCATAACGCTTGATGGCGTAGTCGTTCAGACTGCTCAGCTGTCTCTCAGTGTTGTGATAATACTTGATGTACATACTCATCTGTTCGTTGTTGCTTTTCAGCGTTCTGAGTATGTTGATAGACAGGGTGAGGCAGACATTGCGGTCTATGGCGGCGTGCTCGCTCAGCGTGCGGTCGCTCATCTGGCTCAGTACATTTACCAAGGAGTCAAACCGCGCTATCTCGCTCGTGGAGCGCTGCAAATAGTTTTCAAAGGGAATAACCGACTTCTTGAACGCATGATACATCTCTGTAGCTTCATGACAGGCGTAGGTCAAGTCAAATAAATATCCCGACTTCTGCGAGTATAGCATCAGCGAATTCTGGCTGCACTGGTTGATGATTGAATACATGTTCATAGTCATCTGGTCCTGCTGCTCTTTCAGGTATCCCGTCTGGCGTTCCAGTTCTATTCTGTAGCCAGTGAGCTCCTGACGTAGGATGGCCAGAGTGTGCGACAGGTCCTTTTCCTTTAAGACGGCCATTGAGGGCATTGCCACTGTGAGCAGCAGTAGCAGCATGAATATCTTTGTTTTCATATTATCTCTCATTATACATGCAAATTTACTCAAAAGAATCGAATTGTGTAAGGATATTTTTATTAATTTTGTACTATTAAACCAAAAATAGGATAGTAATGATAATTATTGCTGATTGCGGAGGTACAAAGAGTGATTGGGCGCTTGTCTGCGACGACAGAACGGTCGTACGTATGCAGACTGGGGGCATCAATCCCATCCATCAGAGTGAGGATGATATCGTAAAGCAGCTTGATGCTGTGGCTCAAGAGGTTACCCGCAGACGGGCCGTCGTTTCCACGCTCGATATCTACTTCTATGGTGCTGGCTGCAATGCCGTGGGCACAGGCATCGTCAGTGCTATCCTTGCCCGGGTCTTTGCCCCGTTTGCTCCTGGGCTCCACGTGTGGTCCGACCTTCTTGGCGCCGCCCGTTCCCTGTGCCAGCACGCCGAGGGTATTGCCTGTATTCTCGGTACCGGCTCCAATTCGTGTCTCTATGATGGCGAGAGCATCGCTGCCAATACCCCTCCTTTGGGTTACATCTTGGGCGACGAAGGCAGTGGGGCCGATTTGGGCAAACATTTCCTGCACGACTTGCTTAAAGGCCAGCTTCCCGAGCAGCTTCGTGACGAGTTCTACTCCTCTTGCCAGCTTTCCTATCCCCAGGTTATCCAGCGCATCTACCAGCAGCCGCGAGCCAACAGTTTCTTGGCATCTCTTGCTCCGCTTATCCATCGTCACCTGGACAATCAGCATGTGTACGACATGGTTCTTGAGCGTTTCCGCTCGTTTGTGCGTTACAACCTGAAGCCCTACCGTCGCCCCGACCTTCCCGTGAGTTTTGTGGGTAGCGTGGCTTATTATTTCCGCGACCTGTTGGCTGAGGCCATAGAGCGCGAGGGGCTGAAGATGGGTACCGTGGCCCGTACGCCTATGGCAGGATTGCTGGCCTATCACGGGGTGGATGCGGCAGATGTATAGGCATCTCTTTACATCTTCTTTTTCAGTGCATATAAGTTGACTTCAAAGTTTGATTTGTGGAGTTCAAGGTTTGATTTCATGGTTTCATACTGCGAATTACCTATTTCCAACTTCGCAATTACTCTCAGGCAGGTCAGGGCTAAGTATGGCCAGCAGGCTGTGTATGCCACCCTCATGGCCGGAAGAGTGAAGATGGGCTTGGGGGAATAAAAAACAATCGCAATGCCCATGGGGATGAACATTGCGATTGGCTGTTGGTATCTAAGGGATTAGAACTCGCTGGTGAAGTGGAACTTGATGTGCTCGAAGTCCTGCTGGGCCATTGACAGCACGTAGCCGCTGTCTGCCAAGAACACGTCGCGACCCTCAGAGTCTTTGGCCATATACTGGTATTTGCGCTTCTTGAAGTTCTCATACTCCTTCTCGTCATCGCTTTCTATCCAGCAGGCCTTGTAGAGATGCACGGGCTCCCAACGGCACTTGGCATTGTACTCGTTTTCCAGTCGATACTGGATTACCTCAAACTGCAGCTGACCTACGGTTCCCACAATGCGGCGGTTGTTGAACTGATTGACAAACAACTGGGCCACACCTTCGTCCATGAGCTGCTCCAGACCTTTGTAGAACTGCTTGGACTTCATGGGGTCGTCGTTCTCGATGTATTTGAACAGTTCGGGAGAGAAGCTGGGGAGTCCTCTGAAGTGGATAAGCTCGCCCTCGGTCAGCGTGTCGCCTATCTTGAAGATTCCGTTGTCGGGGAGTCCGACGATATCGCCTGGGTAGGCCTCGTCGATTGTCGACTTGCGCTGTGCCATGAACTGCGTAGGTGATGAGAACCTCACGGTCTTTCCCAGACGTACGTGGGTATAGGGCTGGTTGCGCTGGAACTTGCCCGAACAGACCTTGCAGAAGGCGATACACGAACGGTGGTTGGGGTCGATGTTGGCTGTAATCTTGAAGATGAAGCCTGTGAATTTGGGCTCGGTGGGCTCGACCATACGTTCTTCGGCCTTGGTGGGGCGTGGGCTCGGTGCTATCTGTACAAAGCAGTCGAGCAGCTCCTGTACACCGAAGTTGTTTAAGGCACTGCCGAAGAAGACGGGTGCAACATCGCCGCTACGGTAGGTCTCAACATCGAACTCGGGATATACGCCATCGACGAGGTCAAGGTCGTCGCGCAGCTGGCTTGCTCCGCGTTCGCCGACATGCTGGTCGAGTTCGCTGCTGGCCACATCTACGGCAATCTTCTCTGTAACCCTCTGCTTGTTGGGGGTAAACAGGTTGAGCTGCTGCTCAAAGATATTGTATACACCCTTGAATCTCAGTCCCTGGCCAATGGGCCATGACAGTGGGCGCACATGTATCTGCAGTTCCTTCTCCAACTCGTCGAGCAGGTCGAAGGGGTCGCGGCCCTCACGGTCCATCTTGTTGACAAAGATGATAACCGGCGTGTTGCGCATGCGACACACCTCCATCAGCTTGCGTGTCTGGGTCTCCACACCTTTGGCAGAGTCGACCACGATAATGGCAGAGTCTACGGCTGTAAGCGTGCGGTAGGTATCTTCGGCAAAGTCCTGGTGACCAGGGGTGTCAAGGATATTTACCTTGTAGTCCTGATAGTCAAACTCCATGACCGATGTAGAGACCGAGATTCCTCTCTGCTTCTCTATATCCATCCAGTCTGATGTGGCAGTCTTTCTTATCTTGTTGCTTTTTACAGCTCCAGCCACCTGAATCTGTCCTCCGAAGAGCAGGAACTTCTCTGTCAGCGTGGTCTTACCGGCATCCGGGTGTGAGATGATGGCAAAGGTCCTTCTACGTTCTATTTCGTTCATTCTATTATGTTGTTTGCTGTTTTTTGATACATTCCTCCAGGCTTTCCTCCCAGTAGGGTATGTCTATATTGTAAGTATTCTTAATCTTGGTCTTGTCCAGCACGCTGTAGTGCGGACGGTGGGCTGGGGTGGGGTATTCCTCGGTGTGCAGCGGGCTTACCTTGCATCCCTGGATGCCGGCTATGCGGTGGATGGCTTTGGTAAAGTCGTACCAGCTGATGACTCCCTCGTTGCTGAAGTGGTAGATGCCCGGGATGATGCCCTGGTTGATGGCTGTCATGATGGTGGCTGCCAAATCGCGGGCGTAGGTGGGAGTGCCTATCTGGTCGAAGATTACGCCAAGACGGTCTTTGGTCTGTCCCAGTTTAATCATTGTCTTGACAAAATTGTTGCCAAAGGTGGAGTAGAGCCAGGCGGTGCGGATAATCATCGTGCGGTGGCAACGGGTCATGCATGCCTCTTCGCCGGCGAGCTTGGTGCGTCCATACACGCTGTCCGGGCAAGTCGTGTCGGTCTCGGTATATGGCGTATGCTTGGTTCCGTCGAATACGTAGTCGGTGGAAATCTGTACCAGGAAACCCTTGCGGCTCTCGATGGCCTCTGCCAGATAGGCAGGAGCCTTGGCATTGAGAAGAGTACAAAGTTCCTCGTTGCTCTCTGCGCGGTCAACAGCGGTGTAGGCTGCACAGTTGACGATTCCGTCTATCTCATGTTCGTTGACAAATGCACTGATGGCCTTGGCATCCGTAATGTCGAGGTCGGCTACATCGGTGTTGAAGAATGTGTGTTGGCTGTTGGCTTGCTGCAGGAGCTGCATCTCGTTGCCCAACTGTCCGTTGCATCCTGTGATAAGTATATTCATAATCAGTCGTCTTCGAATTTGAGTCCTTCGGTATTGTCCTTGATGTAATAGTCTGAAAGCAGACCCACCAGCGTGGTAATCTCCTTGATGGCCTTTTCGGTCTCGGGTGAGATGGCCTTCTTCTGCAGGCGCAGCATCATGATGCCATAGAGGGCATCGAGACATGTCTCGATTTCGTTGATATCCTTATCGCCCTTGTTGCGCAATTCCACAATAAAGGGCAATGCCTTGTAATATGCTGCATTGTAGAATGGGAATTTGGAAGACTGTAACAAGCGGTGATGGAGGTCGCAAACATCCTTGAGTAACACCTCGTTAATCTGCAAGTGACCGTATTCGCGCTTACCCTCTTCATTCATCATCCTGATGAGATTGCCTATCCAGTCAAGCTCTTCCTCCTTTTGCTCTTCGGTGAAGTCAAACTTGTTGATATACTCACGTTTGATGACAGGCAACGAACAGCCGTAAACACGGATGAGGTCTTCCATCTGCCACATATACAGAAGATATTCGGCTATCGAATTCTTCCTTAATTCTTTTGCAACAAACATTTTCTCAGTAACTGATTGTATAGAGGTTGAAGACAGTACCGATGAGTACCAGTAAAGAGAAGGCAATCACCAGACTTCCTATTACCTTATTAATTATAAGAATACCATTGTCGTCGAACTTTCCTCTTATCTTGTTGATGAGCCAGGACAGACCAAACCACCATATCAGGGCTCCAATCACAATGCTGATATAGCCCAATGACATTTCGAATGGATGGTTGGGGATAACGAAGGCAAACTGGGCAAATGTGCCCATGAAAAGGAATATGATAAGAGGATTGGAAAGGGTTACGAAGAAAGCCGTGATGGCATTGTGTGTCAGAGACCCTTTCTTGGTGCCGCCCCGGTGGATGTTGCGGGTTGGGTTGGCCTTGAAACAATAGACACCGAAGAGCAGCAGTATAGCGCTACCGCTAATCTGAAGCCAGAACTTATTGGTAGGATTGGTTATCAGGTCCATGATAAAACTCATACCAAAGCCCGTTAGCATAGCATAGATGATGTCGCTCATGGCGGCACCTATGCCTGTGACAAATCCATACCAACGCCCTTTGTTGAGGGTGCGCTGGATACACAGGACTCCTACGGGGCCCATAGGCGCCGATGCAATGATACCAATCAGGACTCCTTTGAGTATCATCCCTAATATGTCTATTTGAAACGGAAACGGCATAGCGGATGCAAAGTTAATAAATTAACTTGAAAGAAAACGCTATAACTTGGAAAAATGTCCTCTGAGGCTAAAAAACTGATGCTTTTCTTGTGGTTTTATGGAAAATATATTTACCTTTGTCATTAGAACAAAATCAATAACTAAAGATAATTATAAAATGGACGTACAGAATGAAATGAAACCGTATGTAATCGGTTTGGACCTGGGTGGAACCAACTCAGTATTTGGAATTGTCGACAGCCGTGGTGATATCAAGGTGACCACAGCTATCAAGACGCAGGCTTATGATGATGTCAACGACTATGTCAAGGCTGCTGTTGAGGCTCTCCAGATCATTATAGATCAGGTGGGTGGTATCGGCAAGATCAAGGCTATGGGTATAGGTGCTCCTAATGGTAACTATTATAATGGTACTATCGAGTTTGCGCCTAACCTGAAGTGGGGTCGCACGGGCGTCGTGCCATTGGCCAAGCTCTTCTCTGATGCTCTGGGTATCCCTGTAGCCCTTACCAATGATGCCAATGCGGCTGCCATCGGTGAGATGACTTACGGTGTGGCTCGCGGTATGAAGAACTTTATCGTTATTACCCTCGGTACTGGCGTTGGCTCGGGTATCGTAGTCAATGGTCAGCTGGTTTATGGCTGTGATGGCTTTGCCGGTGAGCTCGGTCATACCATTGTACGCCTCGACGGTCGTCCTTGCGGTTGTGGTCGTCGCGGCTGTCTGGAGACTTACTGCTCTGCCACGGGTGTCGCTCGTTCTGCACGCGAGTTCTTGGAGACACGCGATGATGAATCGCTGTTGCGTGAGCTCAATCCCGAAGATATCACTTCTCTCGATGTGGCTATTGCCGCTGGCAAGGGTGACAAGTTGGCTAAGGAGATTTTCGACTTCACCGGTGAAATTCTTGGTGAGGCTTGTGCCAACTTTGCTGCATTCTCTTCTCCTGAGGCTTTTATCTTCTTCGGTGGTCTTACCAAGGCTGGTGCCCTGCTGATGGATCCTATCGTGAAGAGCTACAACGACCATATCCTCAACATCTTCAAGGGTAAGGCCAAGTTCCTGGTTAGCGGCCTCGATGGTTCTGCTGCCGCCGTTCTTGGAGCTTCTGCTGTAGGATGGGATATCGTGTAATGGAATAAGGGTTGTCATCGTATTGACAACATCCAACATAAAAATAGCCCGGGTTGAAATCTCAACTCGGGCTATTTTTATGATAGGCTGCGTGTCAGTTGACTACAACTTTCTTGCCATTGAGTATGTAGATGCCTTTGGGCAAACCTGTAAGTGCTACCGAACGCTCGACATTGCGGCGCACGGCAATACCTGTGATAGAGTATACCGTTACTCTTGTAGGTTGCCACGTGGTGGGTGTGTCAATGCCGTCGGTTACTGTGCGGCGGTAGAGCATCAGGTCTTTCTGGCTGCCTGTGTAGCAGGCGAAGCGTGGACTGTTGGCATTGAACTGTATCTCGCGTGAGGTCCAGTTGTTATTGGTGATATGGCTGTAACCGGCCTCTACGCTGATAGACCATTTCGTCTTGTTGTCGGATGCTGTAGTAGCGGTGTAGAGCTTATTGTCATTGCTGGTCTGTGAAAGATATACTTTGCCCATAACGTCGTAGATGGTGTAGGCGCCCTTGGTTCCGCCAAGAAGCAGCTGGTGGGGCTTGCCCTTTTCGTCTACGGTAGTTGTGATGGTCTCGTCGGATCCGATAATTACGTCGGCAGAAGTATAGAAGTTCTTGCCATCGGTAAGGTCTGACAGTGCGCATGATTTTACCTTGTCGTTGCCTGGGAATACCAAGATATAATACGAACCGGCATTAATCTCTGTCTCAGACTTGACTAACGTAAAGACAACGCCATTAGGATTGGGGTCTGGGTCCGGATTAGGATCTGGGTCAGGGTTGGGATCTGGGTCAGGGTTGGGATCTGGGTCCGGGTCAGGATTGGGGTCAGGATCGGGGTTAGGGTCTGGGTCAGTACCTGGATCGGTGCTGTTGTCATAGTTGTCATAGCTGAAAGCGACATTCTGCTTTCCGCCCCAGATATATTCCTCCAGTCCAGGATAATCGACGAAGGGATTGCGGTTTTGCTGGCAGCCATACACGGCATTGTTGCGGTCTATCTCTTTCTTGCTTACGGGGTCTTGCTTCGCCCAGCGCAGCAGCATCTTGATAAACCATGACTTGTAGGCAGGGTATTTGTTACCGGCAAATACCGCAGTGTTGGACCATGACGAAATCTTGTTTTCGTAGCAAGTGGCCATATAGAAATAGATACGTGCAAAGTCGCCTTTGTATTCGTCGTTGGGCTCGAATACAGTACCCGAATAGCCTTCGGTAGAGCAAGGACCTACTTTGCAGAAACCGCCGTTTGAACTGTAAGTTGGCTTTTGGGTTTCACCAAAGGGAAGGTTGCCTCTTCGATTGTTGACATAACCATCGGTGGGAACCACATGGACAATGTCTGATTTCATAGGCGAGGCTTTGCCGAACCAACTTTGTGGTACCGAGTGTTCACGGTTCCAGCAGTCGCCTTCTTTCTTGTACCCTCCGGCATTGTCTCTGAAAGTGTAGTTGGTGGTACAAGAGTACATGTCCCACAGTTTACCGTCGGCACGTTTGTCGGTCTTTTCATAGTAGGTCAGCAAACCATCGTAGCTTATGGTTCTGTGATTGCTAATAATGGAGTAGAGTGCTGTTTTCAGTGCGGCACCTTTCTTACCAGTGGCAGTCTGGTAGTAAGTTCCACTGTTGTTGGGCCCCTGTGCAAAGGCGTGGAGCACCAGGGCCAACATGGTGGTGACCAATGTAATTTTTCTAAACCTTAACATTCTCTTTTTTGATTAAACGTAAAACTCTGCAAAGTTAGCAATAAAGTAATTATTATCGGCCAGACTTTGTAATTATTTTTCCGTTATTGCCCTATATATTATAAATAGGTGTAAAAATAGGGCCTTTTATCGTAAAAGACCCTATGATGATGTTGGGGGATGGGAAGGTTTTGTATATCTTTGGTTTCTTATTCTGCCGAGAAGTCTGCAACCATTTTGCGATATAGCGAATACATTCGCGTGCGGTCGATGTAGCCTACCAGACGGTTATTGACATCGACTACAGGGAGATACTGGGCATTGGTGTTTTCAAATTTATGCATGGCCTCGTCCATTGGGTCGTTTTCGCCAATCTTGGCAGGACAGTCGGACATAAGTTGCTCTACTCTGAACCGATTGTACAGCTCTGTTCTGAAGATGATATGTCGGTTGCGTGTCATGTTGACTTCTCCCAGTAGGGTTCCGCCTTTGTCCAACACGGGAAGGAAACTGGTATGGCTGTCGCTGTATGCTCTCACCAGTTTGCTGAGTGGCATGTCGGGCGTGACAGATGTGTACTCGCGTTCGATAAGACTGTCAAGTCTCATCAGGGTAAGGATTGATTTATCGGTATGGTGGGTGAGCAGTTTTCCCTGTCGTGCCAATCGCATGGCATAGATGCTGTGTGGCTCAAAGATGCTGATGGTAAGGGTGGAAACTACACTCACAATGATAAGTGGCATGAAGAGCTGGTAGCCACCGGTAAGTTCGGCGATAAGGAATATTCCCGTAAGCGGGGCGTGCATCACTCCTGCCATCACTCCTGCCATACCCAATAGCGTGAAGTTCTTCTCGGGAGCGTAGGGGCCCAGTTGATACATGTTCCATATTCGCGCAAAGAAGAAGCCGCTGAATCCGCCGATAAACAGGGATGGCGCAAAGGTACCACCGCAGCCGCCACCGCCATTGGTGGCTGATGTGGCAAAGACCTTGGTCAGCAATACCAATCCGACATAAACGACCAGCAGGTCGCCATGTCCATAGAAGAGAGAGTTGTCCATGACGTGATTCCACTCTTCGGGTGTGCTTCCGTTAAGCAGTGTGTTGATGGCGCTGTATCCTTCTCCATAGAGTGATGGGAAAAGGAAGATGAGCGGACTTAGCACCATACCACCAGCAAGCAATCTCAGGTATGGCCGTTTGGCAAGTTGGGCAAAGCAGTTCTCGCATGCGGTCATTGTACGCATAAAGTAGAGACTTATCAGTCCGCAGAACATGCCAAGGAGTATGTCGGAGGGGACGCGGTCCAGTCCCCACATGCTGTCAAGATGGAAATTGAAGAGGGCACTGCCTCCCATAAAAATATAGGAGAAGCAAGTGGCGGTTACGCATGAGGTGAGGATTGGCAGCAACGACGCCATAGACAGGTCAACCATCAATACTTCAAGGGTGAAAACCAGTCCGGCAATAGGGGCCTTGAAGATTCCGGCAATGGCAGCAGCTGCGCCACATCCGACGAGAAGGATAAGGTTCTTTTTCTCAAGATGGAACATCTGTCCAAGATTGCTGCCGATGGCAGAACCGGTAAGTACAATAGGCGCCTCGGCTCCTACCGAACCGCCAAAGCCGATGGTGATAGCCGACGCCACCACCGATGACCAGCAGTTGTGTGACTTCAGGTGGCTGTTCTTGGTCGATATGGCGTAGAGTACACGCGTGATACCGTGAGAGATATTGTCTTTGACGATGTACTTGATAAACAGCGAGGTAAGGTATATACCTATGACAGGGAAAAGCAAGTATAGCCAGTTGTAGCTGGTAATTGTAAATCCAGTGGTAAGCAAGTGCTGGATTTCCTTGATTATACTATGCAGGATAAAAGCGGCGATGGCAGCAAAGAGACCGATAAAGAATGACAGAATCAATGTGCTCTGTCTATCGGATAAGTGCTGTTTGTTCCACTTTACCAACTTGGATATTATCGTTTTGTCTGATTCTGTAGCTACGTTTGTCATCGTCCGTGATTGCTTATTTTCTTATGATTTTAACCTCTCCGTCCAATGCGAGTTTGATGATGCTCGAAGGTGTATGAGGCTTGTGCTCTTGTCGGCGTGAGAAGCAAACATAATCGACGGCGTCGAGTATCTCTTGTGATATGTCGCAATAGTTTGCGGCGGCTGGCTGTCCGCTTATGTTGGCGCTGGTGCTTACCAAGGCCTTCTGGAAACGGAAGCACAGTTCTTTGGAAAACTCTTCGCGAGTGATGCGCATAGCGATGGAACCGTCTTCGGCTATAAGATTGGGAGCCAGGTTCACAGCACCGTCAAGGATTACGGTGGTAGGCTTGTCTGCCAGTTCAAACAGGTCCCATGCCACAGCTGGCACTTCACGTACATAGCGTTGCAATCGGGCGTCTGAGTCGACAAGGCATATCATGGCCTTGGAGTCGTCACGTTGCTTGATTTTATACACCTTGGCCACCGCTTCTGCATTGGTGGCGTCGCAGCCTATGCCCCACACGGTATCCGTAGGATAGAGTATTACACCTCCACGGCGCAGCACCTCAACTGCATTCTTTATATCTTCTGCTTGTTTCATAATTATTTTACTTTGTACAATGATAGTCCTCGATGGTACGCATGCCGTTAAGAAAATCGTTTGCATTCATACGCTTCTTGCCGGAAATCTGCAGGTTGATAATCTCCAGCCATTCGTCGGCGCAGGCGATGAACATCTGTTTGCCTTCGACCATGATTGTTCCCGCCTTTTGTCCAGTACTTCTTCCTGTCTTCGCTGTCTTGAATACTTTGAGCACCAGTTTGTTCTTGGCAGACGCCTCAACCGATTGCTCCAACGATGACCATGCTCCGGGATAGGGCGATAGTCCTCGGATGAAGTCATATACTTGCTTGGCTGATTGATTCCAATTTATCTCACATGTTTCTTTGAATATCTTGGGTGCCGGTTTCAGACAGTCGTTGTCTTCTTGGGCAACGGAGGGCACGTCTCCGTCACACTCGATGACCTTGTCTATCGTCTCTTTGCACAGTTGGGCACCAAGACGCATCAGGCCGTCATAGACATATTCAACGTCAGCATCATCAGGTATGTCAAAGGTCTTCTTGTCGATGATTCTACCTGTATCAATGTCCTTGTCCAAGAAGAAAGTTGTTACACCGGTCTGAGTCTCTCCATTGATTACCGCCCAGTTGATAGGGGCTGCGCCGCGGTATTGCGGCAAGAGGGCAGCATGCACGTTGAAGGTGCCAAATCTGGGCATCCCCCATACCACTTCGGGCAGCATGCGGAAGGCAACGACAGCCTGGATGTCGGCGTTGAAACTGCGAAGCTGTTCGATGAATGACTCGTCTTTCATTTTGACCGGTTGGAGCACGGGGATGCTGTGTTCCAATGCATATCTTTTAACTGGCGAAGCCTGTAGCGTGTCTTGATGACGGCCTACAGGCTTGTCGGGCTGGGTTACTACTGCTACCACATTATATCCTCCCTCTACCAATGTCTGCAATGACTCTACTGCAAATTCGGGAGTACCCATAAATACTATTCTGAGTGTACTTTTATCCATTGTAGTCCTTTGTTTGAGGGCAAAGTTATAAAATTAAACTTAAATAGTTAACGAAAAGACTATGAAAAATCAAGGAAATGTGATTTTTTGTCGTTTATAAATTGTACCTTTGTATGCGATAGCCGACAGATAGATGGGGTTGGGATTGTGCAAGCAATCAATGCAAGCGCCTGTCTTGTGTCGCACAAGCATGAACATGCCTTGATTATGACTGAGTCAACCCTACATAACAACCAACGAATAGCTAAGAATACACTCGCATTGAGCGCGCGTATGTTTTTGACTATTGCGGTGGGAATATATTCCAGCCGACTCATTCTTGAAGCCTTGGGCGTGGTCGACTATGGTATTTACAGCGTTGTGGGAGGCGTTGTGACATTCTTTGTCTTCATCAATGCTTCTTTGGTCAATGCCGCTCAGCGTTTCCTCAACTTTTATATGGGCAAGGGCGATGACATGATGCTTCGCCGTGTGTTTGCTACCAGCAGGTATATCTTTGCTTTGTTGGCGTTATTGATATTTGTGTTGGGTGAGATTGTCGGTGTCGTTTTTGTCAATTATGTGCTTGATATCCCCGAGAGCAGATTGCTGGCAGCCAATATTGTCTGCCAACTTACGATAGTTGCCGCTGTCATCGACGTGTTGAGCCTGCCTTACAATGCGCTCATCATCTCATACGAGCGTATGGTCGTCTTTGCGTATATCTCTGTGGTGCAGTCGTTAGCCGTCCTTGCGACGGCTTTTGTCCTGTTGGCTTGGGGCGGAGACCGCCTCGTAGCCTATGCCGTATCGCTATGTCTGATACAAGTCGGGGTGCGCGTGTATTACGGGTATTTCTGCAAGAAGCATTTCTCTATATTGATGACGCGTGAGCCGAGGGATAAGTCTCTGCTCGTCGAGATGTTGGGATTTTCCGGCTGGTCGCTCACGGGAGCCTTTGCTTATGTGGCGCATACCCAGGGCATCCCCATACTCTTCAATCTGTTTTTCGGCCCTGTCGTCAATGCGGCCAATGCGCTCGTCCAGCAGATCAATGCTTCACTTTCCACTTTTGGTGCAAACTTTATGATGGCTGCCAAGCCTCAGATTACCAAGTATTATGCAGAAGAGAACCGTGGAGCGATGGCCCAGCTGGTCTATTACAGTTCCAAACTCTCGGTGGGTATCATGCTGATGGTTTCATTGCCATTTCTGATTATGCCCGACTATCTGCTTGGAATATGGTTGGTGGAGGTGCCCGCCACCACTTCGGCCTTGCTGCAGATGATGCTTTGGGCCACACTGGTCAATGCACTTGCCGCGCCAGTCAACACTGCTATCCAAGCCACAGGCACCGTGAAGCGCTATCAGGTGGCAGAGGCCATAACCCTGCTTTTGGTGCTTCCCGTTGCCCTAATAGTGTTGTATATGGGAGCAGCTCCGCAAAGCGCCTATTTGGTTTTGGCGATAGTCTTTGGAATGACCCAGATGGTGCGCGTCTTCTTCTTGCATCGGATGGTGGGTGTGAGCTATCGCGATTATATCACCAAGGTACTGACGGGGGCAGTTGTGCTGACAGCAGCGTCTTATGTCATTGTCAGCGTCATCCATCTGTATGTCGGCGACTCGCTCCTTGGGCTTGTAGCCGTTGTGTTGGCTATTGCCCTGGTGGTCCCCGCGCTTTTTATGTTGGTCTGTGTCAACAGGCAAGAGCGTAGCAGGCTGTTTGCAATGATTGCCGACAGGTTTAACCATAACAAGGAGGGTGGGAGATGATGAATTTTGTTTCCATAGTCATCCTCTGTATACTCGACCAGATTCGTTTTGAATTCGTTGGAAACGTCTCTGCCTTTGATATCTTTGTGATTTTCTATTTCTGGCTTTATGTGATGAAGAACCGCGGATTAGGTGTCTTCCAGCATGATGCCGAGATAATGAGACTCTCCAAGTGTTTCGCAGCCTTGTTGGTTGTCCAGATTGTCAGCGAGACACTTGTGGACAACTCTTTGCAGAATGCTGCCAGGGGAGTGGCCGTCACGGCGATGTGTTATCTGAAGTTCTTGTTTGTCTTGGGCTTGTTTTTCAAGAATAGGTCCAACATAGTCTTCTTCCTGGTGGGCACGTTGATAGCTAATATCTTGTTTTTCAGAGTCAACGATTTCTTCGGACTTGGAGAGATGGATGTTGATTTTCAGGATGTCAAGTCTGGCGAGGGAATAGCCATGGCTTATTTCAAGTTCAAGATAAGCCCACTCATCAACAGCGCTGCTGTCCTGCTGTCGGTTTGGTTGGGATTCAAAAACCTTAAGGCGTCAATCGTGTTTATCGTCCTCGGAGCGATTTCCATTGTGCTCGGTGCGCGAGGCAATGGACTTATACTCCTTGTCAGTGGCTTGATACCCCTGTTTCTGTACGAGCGCATAAGGTGGAACAAGAAGAAGGTATTTGTGGGAGCCGCTTTGGTCCTTGCTGTTGGTGCCTATTCCTACAAGATGTATGTCGACAGCGTGTTGTCGGGCAAGATATATGGAGGCAATGCTCACACGCAGATAGCCAAGATGGACAATCCATACAATGTGCTGGAGTTGCTCAAGATAGGACGTACCGAGCCCTTCGTAGGACTCAATGCCTTTGCCGACTCTCCTTGGGTGGGATGGGGCGCATGGGCGCGCGACCCAGGTATGTATTATAATACGATGTTGCTGGAGATACAGGGCGCCCGCATAGATAAGCGCAAGCTGAATATAGATGTCATACCTACCCATTCGGTCATAGTGGGTTATGGCGTATACAATGGTGTCTTGGCCATGCTGCTGTCTGTCCTGATTATTGCATTCTTCATCCGATGTGGCGTCATTGCCTTGCGTCGCCAGAGCATATTCAGTTTTGTGCTGACCAGCAGCCTAATCGGATTGATATGGGATAGCCTGTTCTCGCCCATATCTTCGATGAGATTCCAGTTTGTTCTCTATTTTGCTTGTATCTATTATATCTATAAGATGATGCAATATCCGGATTTGGCCTACCGTTACGGGTATATTGAGAAAGATAATCAATGAAGAAGATGGAAGAAATAAAGCATGTAGATCTCTCACATTACAATGAGGTTAAGCCCCACCACAAGAAACAGCTTCTGTGGCGTTTGGTCAATATGACTTTGTTCAGATGCTTGGCTTTGCCTTGCTTCAATCTGTTGCGCATTTGGCTGTTGAGGCTTTTTGGTGCGCGCGTGTCGTGTACGGCCGACATCTATCCATCGTGCAAAATCTGGGCACCATGGAATCTGCAGGTCGGAGACCACAGCTGTCTGGCCCCTCGTGTCGAGATATATAATAAGGATGTGGTGACCATCGCCGACAATGTCGTGATATCCCAGGGAAGTCAACTCTTTACCGCATCCCATGACATCAGCCAATCGACCAATCCATTGATAACCGCCCCCATCAGGATAGAACATTCCGTGTGGGTGGCTGCGGGGTGTTTTATCGGTAAAGGGGTGACCATCGGCGAGGGTGCCGTAGTGGGAGCTCGGGCCTGTGTGTTCAGAGATGTCGAGGCATGGACTGTAGTAGGTGGCAATCCTGCCCGATTTATCAAGAAACGTGTATTAAACAGCTGACTCTATGCAAGATATATCCGTAATCATCCTTACGCTCAACGAAGAGCGGCATATCGCAAGGGTAATGCAGAATGCCCAGAAGTTTGCCCGTACGGTGTATGTCGTTGACAGTTTCAGTACAGACCGCACGGTAGAACTGGCCACGGAGATGGGAGCTGTAGCCGTGAGGCATGAGTTTCAGTCGCATGCCAAGCAGTTTCAATGGGCGTTGGACAATCTTCCTATTACCACTGAGTGGGTTTTGCGATTGGATGCCGACGAATATCTCACTGACAAACTGATAGACGAGATAGAACGCCGATTGCCTGCCACCCCTTCGGGAGTCAATGGCTATACCCTGAGATGTCTCTATAATTTCATGGGCCGTGAAATCAATCATGGCATCATTCCGTTGGTACTGTTGCGTCTGTTCAGGTATGGCAAGGCGAGAATAGAGGACAAGCTGATGGACGAACATATCTATCTCACGGAGGGTACGACGGCCGATATGACATATCCCTTCTACAATGCCAGCCTGATGACGCTTACCGAGTGGACGGCCAAGCATAACTGGTATGCCACGCGCGAAGCCATCGAACTGCTGACCATAGAGTGTCAGAAGCATAGCCCCCAACAGATTCTTAATATTGGCACCCATTCAGCCGGTGTGCGTGCCAAGAAACTCAAATACGCCCGTCTCCCATTGTTCTGGCGTGCTTTTGCCCTGTTTGTTTATCGTTATCTCTTCCGATTGGGTTTCCTCGATGGCAAGGAGGGATTTCTCTGGCATTTTCTGCAAGGATGGTGGTATCGTACTCTTGCCGATGCCAAAGTCTATGAGGTCAAGAAGCGTTGCGGCAATGACCCCAAAGCCATTGAGGAAGAAATCAAGCGCATATCCATATCCAAGTTGAAAGTATAAACCTATCCAAAGTCGTCAGGATGAAAGTTACCATCATAACCACTTGTCTCAATCGTGTCCACACTATAGGTAGGGCGATAGAGAGCGTAATCCGTCAGGATTATGCCGACATCGAGTATATCGTGGTCGATGGAGGGTCTACCGATGGTACACTCGATGTCATCAACCGGTATAGAGACCATATTTCCCATCTGGTTAGCGAGCCCGACCACGGCATGTACGAGGCCATTAACAAAGGGTTACGCCTGGCCACGGGCGATGTCATAGGACTGGTCCATTCAGATGATGTACTCTATGACAGCACTGTCATTTCGCAAGTGGCCGAGGCGATGGCCGTTTCGGCTGCCGATATGGTTTATGGTGATGGCTTGTTTGTCAGAGGCGACAGAGTGATACGCAACTGGATAAGCGGAACCAATAGGCGGTGGAAGTTGCGCGCGGGGTGGCTGCCGTTGCATCCCACTTGTTATGTGCGTAGCGATGTTTTTGCCCGCTATGGTGCCTACAACGAACATTATCAGATTGCTGCTGATACCGATTGGTTGTTCCGCAATCTTTATGTCAATCGTATTCATACGGTTTATCTTCGTCGCTATATCGTAAAGATGGATATGGGCGGATTGTCGACCGACAGTTCGCGCCGGCGCCAGATGTGGCGTGAAGATACGGCCATCTACCAGTCGTTTCACTTGTCGGGAAAAGTTATGAAGGTGATGAAGATGATGTGGAAACTGCCACAGTTTATGGCATTTCTCAAAAGATAAGACCGCGTATGGAAGAAAAACTGATACATAAAGAACTGTTGAGGCTTGTGCGAAGTGCTCTGTGGCATAACGAAGAACTGCCGGTCTCTTATGATGAAGAACTGCTGAGCCCCGTTTTTCGGGCTTCGCGGCAACAGGCCGTGTCGGCACTCGTAGCTCAGGCCTTGCTTTCCAATAATGTGCGTACCAATGACGAGGGGGCGATGGAGATTATGTCTATCCTCATGGGGCATAAGCGCCACGCTGCCACCAGAGATGCTCATGTGGCAATGATAGGCCAAATCCTCTCAGAGGCGCAGATACCTTATCTGGTTTTCAAGGGTCAAATTGCAGCACGCTATTATCCTCAGGTCAGTCTGCGCAGTACGGGCGACATTGATTTCTATGTGCCTCTGTCTCATTATGAGTCAGCCAAACGCTTGATGGCAGACAAGTTGAACGTTCCAGTGGTGGACGACCAGTTGGACAAGCATGCAGAATTCTCGTATCAGAAGACCCGCTTCGAACTTCATCATCGTATAGAGACCTTTGGCTTTGCCGGTCATCAGCATCGTTTTGACCGATGGATAGCCGACGAGGCAACATCGCCCCATACATTGCCGATAAATGATGTCGATGTCCATACGTTGTCGGCAGTAATGGATATTCTGGTTGTTTTCAAACACCTGTTCAACCATCTGCTGGTCGAAGGGGTAGGCTTGCGGCAAATCTGCGATTTGGCCCTGATGCTGGATAGGAATAAGGGTAATTATGATGTAGACCTACTTGCCGCCCGCCTCCGGCAGATGGGTTATTATCGTGGCTTCAGGGCTGTCGGCGCATTGATGGTCGACAGCATAGGGTTACCGCGCGACAGTTTTCCATTCACGCTCACAAAGGCCGACAGCCGGTGGGGGCGGCAGATTATGCGTGAGGTAATGGCTGGTGGTACTTTCGGCAAGTATGGCCGTGAGAACAAGACAGCCAGTCTGCGCAAAAGCATCGAGACGGCATGGATGGCCATGCGCCATTGTCTCGGGTTCTTGCCGTTGGCACCCGTAGACATCATGTTTCTTATTCCCAGGCGCATTGGCATTTCATTCAAGAAATACCTCTGACTTACTTGTTCTTGTCGTAATAGTATTGTCCCTTTTTCTGTGTCTGCCGACCAAATTCGATAGCGTGGGTAGGGCAGTGGTGATAGCAGGAGAAACAGGTAAGACATTGGCCATTGTGTTTCCATGAGGGCATCTTGCCTTTTCCGCCTTCGATATCATTGACCGGGCATACGGATGCACACATTCCGCACTGTAGGCAACGGTCTGCTTCTACGTGGAAACGCTTGTCGGTTATCAGGCGATTGACAAAGAAACTGCCTATAGGCCCACTGAAGAATGACGGCACGGGACCTTTGATGACTTTCCGTATGTCCTGCTTCTTGGGGAGGATGACATCGCTGACAAAGACTTCCAACTCTTCGGCTGCTTTCTGTTTCTTGGCCTTTTCTTTTTCTACCTTATCTACATCCATGAATGGCAGACCCACATACGATTCGGGCATGATGAGCGAGAGTGCGGCATCGACAGTCAGCCCGTGATGCTTCAGGTCGTTTTCGAATATCTCGACAGCCTTGCCGATGCTGTCGCCAGCTGTATATATAATATAGGTATATACTTTGTCGGTATGAATGAACTGGCATTGGGATAGGAAGCGTCGCACCAATAGCGGCGGACGCCATCCGTGGACAGGAATGATAAAACCTATGCTTTCACCCGGATTGACGGTGTAGGTCATGTCGGTAGAAAGTTCATCGGGGATGAACTTCAACTCTTCGTTTAAGCGTGCTGCAACATGCTTTGCGGCCCATTTTGTATTGCCTGTGCCTGAAAAATAGAATATCATACGGCAAAATTAGGAATAATATAAAAAAATACAAAACAAAATGGGGCTTATCTCTAAAACATTTCGTAAATTTGTAGCCATAGATAACGTATTTAGAATTTGGTAGCATGAGCAAATTTGATTTATCTAATATAAAATATGTAGAGATACCCTCAAAGGGAATCTTCCGTTTACTTCGTTTTACCATAGATGACAAAACATATATTGCCAAGACCTTAAAGGAGGAATATGTCGAGCGCCGCCAGTATGTAGCCCTGCTCAAGAAAGAGTATGAGGCTGTGGCCAAGTTGCACAGTACCTATCTTCCAGTCTATTATGAACTGATAGATGACACCCGTTTGGGGCGGTGTATCGTGGAAGAGTATATAGAAGGGCGCTCCATAACCGACTATTTGGCAGAACAACATACGGAAGAGGAACAGGAGCGGGTGGCGCGACAACTGATAGATGCACTACAGAGCATCCATCAGCGCTTTATGGTCCACCGCAATCTGAAGCCGTCGAACATCCTTATTACGAAGCAGGGCGACAATGTCAAACTGTTAGACCTGCGTCCTCCGTTTGCCGATGAAATTCAGGCCCCGTTTACATCTACCCGTTTTCAGGCTCCTGAGCAGAAAGACGAGACCGTGGCGGTAGACACCCGGTCGGACATCTACTCATTGGGACTGGTGTTGCGGCAGATGACATTGCCCGACAACTTCGTGCCGGTCATTGCCAAGTGTTGCAGTCTGGGCAGAACAGACAGATATATGTATGCCGAAGACGTGGCAACGGCCCTTGACAGTCGTCCGTCGGTAGATTTCTCTCGAGGTCTCAAGTGGGCTGCGTTGGTGGCAGGTGCCGCAGTGATAGTGGGTGCTATCGTCTATATCGCCCAGAGTGGCATCAGCTTCGGTTCGGATGAAACGCCCGAAGAGGCCACCTCCTACATCTTGCCCGACACGGTAGCGGCAGATACCGCCAAGCAGGTAGCCGAAGCCGATACGCTGTCTGCCGTCGTTCCATCGGGCTGCAATGTTGATAGTGTCAAGCAGGTTATCGCGGCCAGGCTGGAAAGCATATATCGTCCCTATCAGGGTGACTCTATTGGCACACACAGCCGTCAGCAGATAAGTGCGCAGGTGCGCAACTGTTATTATGGCATCATGCGTCGTCTGGGTACGGTCACTCCCGAGGAACGCGCCGTAATCGACCAGTACTTTGCCAAGTATCGTAGCAACAAGGACGCGCAATTGAAGACAGAATAGCATCAAGGATGATGATTATATCCAAGGGATAGGCCGTAACAGAATGGCTTATCCCTTTTTGGCTTCTGTAGAGAGGGATAGTGACTTCAAGTTCATAAGTGACGCATTTCATGTATTCGACCAACAGTGTCAGGATGAGCTGTTCTGGAGGCATGGTCGGTGACTTGGCCGACGCGTACCGTCCGAAACGGATGCGCGTATCGGACGGTACGGATGTGCGTGGCGTCCGATGCGGATGTGAGTATCGTCCGATACGAGCCGCCAATGATGGTCACGGCGGCTCTGAAGGGGCTTAGAAAGTCGGTAGGGATGAACTCCTGACTGATGGCAATGACTGCGCCAGGCAAGCGGGCTACCATCTGCATGCCCAGTCTTAATTCTAGAAAAAGGCAAAGTCCAAACGGCCTCCTGGGGTCAAATACTCCTGGGCTGGTAGTGTGCCACTTTCTTTTGAAGACACTAAGTGTGGCACTATAATATATGGTGAGTCTGGTAACGGGAAAAAAGAAGAAAGCAGTTAAGTAAAACTTAACTGCTTTCTTTCGTGGTACCACCAGGAATCGAACCGTGGACACAAGGATTTTCAGTCCTTATTGTATATCCCTGCAAATGATTGAGTTCTAATAGCAAAACACAAAAGAGCAGTCTCGTAGTTGAAACATTTTAGAAAACAACAGGCTTGCTTCCTTGGTTATTTACTCTTGTTTATTATCCCTGCTGCATGGCAGAAAAGGCTCTTTGTAGAGTCAATCAGTGGCAAACCATCCCTGCTTAGGCTGTAATGTAGAGGAAAACTATTCATCTTCTTCGCCTATTTCTAAATAATTTCCATATTTATCAAAATAATTGAAATTCAATGTTAAGAGATTGTCTTCTCTCATTTGTAAACTTTTTGCAATAGGCATATTCAAGAGTTCTAATGGCGACATCAAAGCATGCTTAAAAGCATAATCTCTTCTTATAGGGTCTCTTAGACGTTCTGTTGCCTGTGGGCTTAACCAACAATTAATATGTACAGTAGGAGGCATAGTATTGTCTACTACTATCTCTAATGCCCAACTTGTGCTGTCACATATTTGGTTTTTTCCATTATAAGTATTAAGGGCTTGCTTAATCTGCTTAGATAAAGTTTGAGCAATTTTTTTAGGATTAAAAGCCTTTTCTTTCTGCTCATTTGTCATAGGCGGAACACCAAATTTTATGCTACGCACTATATCTCTTATAGTACGATAGTCCCTATATCTTCCATAGCTTGAAACAATAACCGTATAGCCATCTTTATTGAAACAGAATATTTCACCTTTGAGTAAATGACTTCCATCATCGCCCTCATATTTAACTCCACTGATAGTGTTGTAATCAAAGTTTGTTTCCTTGCCGTGGCTTATATCATTAAAAGCAAAGCTGTGCTTGCCCACAATCTCCATTGCTTCTTTGGGTGTCTTAATCCAAGGGAATGCTTCCACATAGATGCTTTGGTCATTTGGCATGGGAGCTTTATATTCAATGTAATAATGTAGTCCGTCTGTACTTTTTTCCACTTCTGAAGTACCTATAGGCAGGTCTATAAGGAAGATGTCGGATTGCACCTGTTTTAATTGCCAATTTTCTGTACAACCTGTTAATAATATTCCTAAGAGGGGTAAAAGTATAATTAGTTTTGATTTCATGTTATTCATCTTTTGATTGTTTTTGGCTATAAAGCCATTTGTTAGAATATGATTTTGTTAAATTAATTATGAGGAGAATAGGTGCTATGGCACACAACAATGCTGAAAGAGTATAATTATCCTCATCGTTACAAAATAATGATACAAAAGGGCAAATTATTGATGTCAGAAGAAATGGAAGCACAGTCTTTATCAGGTCTTTCTTCATGTGAATACTATCAGCGGAGTAATTCTGAAATAAAGATATTTTTTGCAGCAATGGCAATAGGAGGATTTTCTCACCTGTAACAGGCTTTTTGCTCCATAATAAATAGGTATAGTAAACAAACGCAATGAAAAACCAGGGTAAGTAAAAAAGCCCCAAAACGTTCATCGCATCATCATATTTAAATCCAATACCGCATACAATAAAGAAAAATGCCATTACACAAGTTGCACAGATTTTTACTGCATACTTACCCATAATGTTCCAAAGTGATGCTTGTTGAAAATTGGAAATAACTTGTCCTTTTATCTGTTCATTGTCTTGTTTTTTTTGTACGTCTATCAATGATATCGTAAAGAATAGAACAAATGTTAGAACCATAGCCATATATTCTGCCGTAGGGTCAGAACTTGAAGAACCAAGTAGCATAAAACTTGACAAGAAATAAAGTATAGACTTTACTGCCCTTTTCCACTTCTTCGAGCGTAGAGGTCCACTTTTGAAAATATACACAGCCCATCCAAACATAAGAATGGATGATAGTGCATACCTCTTGAAAAACTCGAATGTGTAATCAAGTTCATTGTAGGTGCTTTGTACCTTTAATGCAATGCAAACAGCCAAAGCCATGTCTGCTAAAGATAGTGCCACTAAAAGCCAAGCTCCAAATGTTTTCAACTTTCCTCGCTTGTAATTGAGAGGTTTCTCATGCCCAATAAACATTATGAGCAAGAAGAAAAATGCTGTGATAATTGATGCCATATTTATTTGTTAATTTATATTTTTATCATTTTTGTCATCCCACTTTACATAAATAACAACTCCTAATGCAGCAAGACATAAAAATGCAATAAAGACATAGTATGCCCATTGATACAATAGCATAATTGTGTATAATGCTAATGTGGCAATGGTAATTATTGTATAGATAGGATTGTCCTTAATGTCTAACAAAAAGCACTTTATTATTTGTCCCAACATTACCTTTAATGGGGTCTCATTTTTAATATCTAAATATTTAAGCCTTTTGCTTTTCCTAATCCATAAATAAAATAGGAAAGCAGTGACAATGAACATACTAAGCCACCAAGGAGTTGGAGTAATGTCGTCATATTCCCCTCTCCATCTTTGGGCAAACAAATCAGATGAAAGCATTGCGAATGTAGCTGTCAGCAAGGCTTTCTGCAATAAAGGTTGCTGCTTGGGCAACGCCTTGTGTTTCAATACGATTTTTCTCATAGACATATTATTTTGCTGTTTTCGTAAGGGCATAAAAAATAGGTGCAGGCAATCCTTTATTTGAAATTCGGAGGTATCGCCAAACACCCATGCAACCCAAATAAGGAAAAGCCCACACCTTACGGCATGAGCATTCACCTACTTACTACAGGTTACATATTCTTCTAATTGGCGATTTTCCGAATATTCTTAGTAAGAAGCAAACACTTCTTTAATATGTCTTATAAATAGTCTCTCTTATATCATTGGCAAATCATTTTATTGATTACTGACTACAAAGTTACTCATTTTTCATGAGGAAACCTCTTATCATCCGTGATTTTTAGACTTTTATACATATAAAGCCCCCTGGTTTATCGGGTGAGCCTCGTTTAATGCTAAAATCAAAGCTTTCAGAACACAGTTCAGAGGCGTCGGGGATGTTAGGTTCTTCATGTATAGACTGGCAACACTTTATTCATAATTGTCCATTGCCACCAACCGGGAAAATCCGCTGACCCACTATAATATATGGTGAGTCTGGTAACGGGAAAAAAGAAGAAAGCAGTTAAGTAAAACTTAACTGCTTTCTTTCGTGGTACCACCAGGATTCGAACCGGGGACACAAGGATTTTCAGTCCTTTGCTCTACCAACTGAGCTATGGCACCATCGTTGTTTCTTGTTTGCGTGTGCAAAGGTACAACATTTTCTGGAACTACAAGCATAATGCCTAAGAAAATAATGCCGAATTTCACTTTGTTAACAGTTGTTGTGTGAAAAACGGCGTTATAGGGCTTAAATGTGAATTAATGTTTAAGCGGGTTCCACCCCTGGGCTGTAAGTTCAAACTCATTTCCATCTCTTGTAATGAGCATTTTTCCCAGGCTTTCTTTAGTAATGTAGCCTATCTGCTTGATGTTGTCCATTCCATTCAGCTTCTCGTGGTCGCCAATGGGAACAGTGAACAACAGTTCGTAGTCTTCACCACCATTGAGTGCGCAGGTCGTCACGTTCATATTCAGTTCTTCAGCCATGACTGCAGTCTGGTAGTCGATAGGTATCTTGTTCTCATAGATACGACACCCGCAATGGCTCTGATTGCAGATGTGCAGTATCTCGCTGCTTAGTCCGTCGGAAATATCCATCATAGCTGTGGGGTGTATGTTGGCTTCGTGCAGTTGGGCCATGATGTCACCGCGGGCTTCGGGGCGCAACTGTCGGTCAATGATGTATTCTTTGCCGGCGAAATCGGGCTGATACATGCGCAGTGCCTCTTCCTCGCTGCTGAGGGCTTTTAGTGCATCTTTGTCACCGCTCTTTTCGGCTTTCTTTACCTTCTGTGACAGAGCATCGTATTGCTCGTAGAAGATGTTCTTCTCGCGCTCAAGCAGCTGCAAACCCATATAGGCGGCCCCCAGGTCACCACTCACGCAGATGATGTCGGTCTCTGAAGCCCCGTTGCGATAGACGATGTCCTTTTCCTGTGCTTCGCCGATGCAAGTGATGCTTATGGCAAGACCGGTGCGCGAAGAGGTGGTGTCTCCACCTATTATATCTACATTCCACTTGTCGCAGGCTTGTCTGAGGCCGGTGTAGAAGTCGTCGATGCTTTCTACATCGAAACGCTTGTCTACTGCCAGACTGACCAGCAGCTGTCGCGGACTGCCATTCATGGCAAAGACATCGCTGAGGTTGACCATGGCAGCCTTGTAGCCTAACTGCTGCATGGTAATGTAGGTCAGGTCAAAATGGACGCCTTCCATCAGCATGTCTGTTGTGGTCAGTACTCTGGTGTCGGGATAATTGAGTACGGCGCAGTCGTCGCCTACACCGTAGATTGTTGAATCGTTTTTGGGCTTGATGTCTTTGGTGAGTCTGTCGATAAGTCCAAACTCACCCAGTTTTGAAATATCAGTCATTATTGTTTATGAACGTTTAATCATTAGTTATAGTAGTCCTGTGCCGGGAAGTGGCATTGCGTACGCGAATCAATTGTTCTTAAAACTTATGGTCCGTGGCTTGTTGACGGGCTTGCTGCTGTTTTTGGCAGGCTGCTCGTTTTTGGCCTTGAGCAACTTGGCATTACGGGAGCTCTTGCGTACGTAACTCAGAATCTTATGGTTGAATTTCTCTCCTTGTCCGAGCATAAAAGTGACATGGATAGGGAGTACATAGATATTCGACTTGATTTCCTCGCTGAGTCCCTCTATCTCTGTCAGGCGGGTTGCATCCTTCTCGGTGGTTACAATCACCTTGTCGCCGTCTACCTCCTGATAGCACTGGTTGATATACTCGATATCCTTGTCTGTGAAGGCGTGGTGGTCGCCGAAGGTAATAGGGATTATGCTGTTGCAGAGCGGAGACAGGTCTGTGACAATCTGTTTGGGAGATGCAATGCCTGTGAGCAAGACAATCTTCTTGTTGGCTATCTCCTTCAGGCTTAGGCTTTTGCCGTTGTATATTCCCTTCAGGTTGTCATAGTCGATGGTGGTGAAGTAGAGTTCCTGGAATGGGAACAGATTCATAACCTTGGTCAGCACCCTGTATTCCATTGGCTTCAGGTCCTTCGGACATTTGGTGACAATCACGATGTCTGCTCTCTTCTTCTCGGTGGCTGGCTCTCTGAGTCGGCCTGCAGGAAGCAGACGGTCGTAGATGATGAGTCGGTGGTAGTCGACCAACAGAATGTTGATGCCCGGCTTCACATAGCGGTGCTGGTAGGCATCGTCAAGGAGGATGGCTCCGGTGTCGCGTGTCTCCTTGTCGTTGATGATATGTGCTATTCCTCGTGTGCGTTTGGCATCTACAGCAATGTGTATAGAGTCAAACTTCATCTTCATCTGATACGGTTCGTCGCCGATGTCACTCATGGTAGAGTGGGCGTTGGCCAGTTGGTAGCCTTTGGTCTTGCGCTTGTATCCACGTGACAATACGGTGACGGGCACGTAGTCTTGCAGCAGACGTATCAAGTATTCCACATGTGGTGTCTTACCGGAACCGCCTACGGTGATATTGCCTACGGAGATAACCGGCGTGTTAAACGACTGTGATTTCAATACGCCGGTATCAAACAGCAGATTGCGGAATTTCACCCCTAAGCCGTAGAGCCAGCTTAGCGGTGAAAGCCATTCGTTGATTTTGATAAAATCTCCTTCGGTTCTCATTGTTATCTCAGATTCATGTAAAAGGGCATGCGGGCTTGGATGACATCTATCTTGTTCAGGCTCTTGAGGAGCTTGAATGGCTCATAGTATTCGCCAAGTCCAGCACGCATCTGCTCGTCAAGATAGTTGCCTTCCTGTACGTCGGTAAGCAGAGCCGCAAGGAAGTCGGGCTCGCCGGGATAGCTGCTTGTATAGTATTGGTCCAGTTTGGCGAGCTTTGCAGCTTTGGCAATGGCTTGGTCTATTCCGCCCAATTCGTCTACCAGTTTCAGACCTATTGCATCCTGACCGAGATAGACATGGCCCTGTGCAATCTCATTCACTTGCTCGACCTTCATCTTTCTGCCGTCCGCTACGCGTTTGAGGAAGAGGGAATAGCCGCGATTGATATAACTCTGCAGTATGGCCTGCTCGTCTGCATTCATCGGGCGGGCGCTGCTGCCGAATGTAGAGTTCTTGTTGGTCTTTACCTCGTCAAACTTTATGCCCAACTTCTGTGTGAGCAGTTGGCTTCGGTCTGGGATGACGCCGAAGATTCCGATACTTCCGGTGAGTGTGGTCGGCTCAGCCACAATCCAGTTGGCGTTGCAGCTCATGTAGTAGCCACCCGATGCGGCCATTCCACCCATAGATACTACCACTGGTTTTTTCTTCTTGAGCATCTCTATCTGGTGCCACATCTGCTCAGAGGCATAAGCACTTCCGCCGCCAGAGTTGATGCGCAATACAACGGCTTTGACATCTTCGTCGTCGGCAAGTTTCTGCAGGTCTTTGCACACGTCGGTGGCTACGATGTAGTCGTCGTTGCCCAACAGGCCTCCTGATGCCTCAAGTGGGGTGTTGACAATGTTGCCGTAGGCATAATAAACGGCAATCTCTTCTCCATCGGTAGAAGATTCCTTGACATTGCCCATATCCGCAACGGAAATCTGGTTGATAGACTCGTCGCTGTCTATCTTCAGCATGCTCTTGACTACGCCCTTCACTTGGTCAGTATAGAGCAGGCCGTCGATGAGCTTGCGGTTAATCAGTGTTTTCTGGTCATCAAAGAGCAACATGTTGTCTGCGTATTCATTGAGCTTGTCCACGCTTATACTTCTGCTCGTTGACACCGCCTTGCACATATTGCCCCAGAGACCATCGATATATCTCTTGACTTGTTCGCGGTTGGCGTCGCTCATCTTGTCTTCGGTGTACATTTCTGTGGCACTCTTGTATTTGCCTACCTTTACCACCTGCATCTTGACGCCAAACTTGGCAAGCAGATCTTTGACAAACATAGGCTCTGCAGCGATGCCATGCCAGTCCAGACTGCCTTGGGGATTGAGATATACTTTGTTGGCAACCGATGCCAGATAATATGTACCTTGTGTATAGGTTTCGCCATAAGCAACAATCCACTTACCGCTTTTGCGGAAATCGGCCAGAGCCTGTCGAAGTTCCTGGAGCGAGGCAAAGTCGGTGCTGAACAAGCCGGCTTCCAGATAAATGCCTTTGACATCTTTGTTGTCTTTGGCTTTCTTAATGGCGGCTAAGGTGTTCTCCAGACCAGGATTGCTGGTGGCATTTCTTGTCAGCTTGTTGAGGACATTATCTTGGCTGCGTTCTTTCATCACGCCAGAGAGATTGATGACCAGGACAGAGTTTTCCTTTACATTCTTTGTCGCTTCGCTTGATGCAATCATTCCCACCAAGCTCATAGTGGCAATAACGCCGGTAATGAGGAAGAAAAGCATAATGCCCACTACCGTAGCCAATACTTGTTTTATAAAACTATTCATATTTATGTGTGATATACCTATTATAATATATAAATATAATGCAAAAATAGTAGAAATCGCGTGAAAAAACAAATAATCTGCAGTTTTTCTCTGTTTTCCATCTATTTTTCGTAATTTTGTTACGATGAAAAAGGCAATAATAGTAGGAGCTTCATCGGGTATTGGCCGTGAAGTGGCATGCCGTCTTATCCGTGATGGATGGCAAGTGGGGCTTATGGCGCGTAGAGAACAGCCTCTTGTCTCTCTTCGCGAAATGGCTGATGACCGTGTTGACTATGCGCTGTGCGATGTCACCATGCCTGATGCGCCTGACCGTCTTTTGGCACTTATAGACCGCCTCGGTGGTGTCGACCTGTACTTCCATGCGGCTGGTATCGGCTCGCAGAACCTTGATTTGGAGTCGCAGATAGAGATGAATACCGTCAATACCAATGCGGTGGGATTTTGCCGGCTTGTCAATGTTGCCTTTCAGTATATGAAAACGCATGGGGGAGGGCATATTGCCATTATCTCTTCGATAGCTGGTGTGAAAGGACTTGCTCCGGCGCCTTCCTACAGTGCGACCAAAGCCTTTCAGAATACCTATATCCAGGCTTTGGAGCAGTTGGCTTATTCCCAGCGACTCCCCATTCGGTTTACTGACATCCGTCCTGGTTTTGTTGACACTGCGCTCATTGCCGGTTCTGGCTTTCCCATGAAGATGAAGTCTGAAGTGGTGGCCCGCCACATCGTCCGCAGCATATACCGTCGGCGCCATGTGGTGGTTATCGATTGGCGTTATCGCCTTTTGGTGTTTTTCTGGCGCCTTGTGCCCAATTGCCTTTGGCGGCATCTTCCGCTTGGGCATCGTTATTAGGGTGTGGGCGAGGAGCGTAATATCCATGAAAATTAAGAATAAAAAGATAATCTAACAAAACAATGAAAAGAGTTTATTTATTCATTCTCATCGCTTTATGTGCGATAATGGTCAAGGCTCAATCTACGAGCCGTTCGTTTGTAGTGCCGGTGAGCGAGGATGGCAAGGCCACCCTCAGTTGTTTCCTTCCTTCTGCTGAGAAGGCCACCGGTCGTGCCGTGGTAGTCTGCCCTGGTGGAGCCTACTGGATTGTGGCTATGCAGCATGAAGGCACCGACTGGGCAGAGTATTTCAATCAGCAGGGAATAGCCTGCTTTGTGTTGAAGTATCGTTTGCCACATGGTAACCGCCAGCTTCCCATCGGCGATGCTATGGCTGCCATGAAGATGGTGCGCGATAGTGCTGATGTATGGCATGTCAATCCCTATGATGTCGGAATTATGGGTTCTTCGGCTGGCGGACATCTTGCTTCGACTATCTCTACCCATGCCGATTTCGCCCATCGTCCCAATTTCTCCATCCTTTTCTATCCCGTCATCTCGATGGACGAGAAGAAAGGTCATGCCGGTTCGGCTAAAAACCTGTTGGGAAAGGAATGGCATAATCCAGAGCTCGTCAAGGAATTCAGCAATCAGCTCCATGTGCAGCGTCATCTTCCTCCGCCCGCCATTCTCTTGTTGGCCAATGACGATGTGAGCGTTCCTCCTGTGACCAATGCCGTGGCTTATTATTCTGCCATGCGTTCCAAGGGTGGCAAATGCGCACTTTATATTTATCCCTCTGGTGGACATGGGTTTGGATTTAATTCCAAGTTCAAGTATCACGATGAGATGCTTGGCAATCTTACCTCATGGCTCAACCAGTTGCCCAGTCATCGCCGCGATGCCGTCCGAGTAGCTTGTATCGGTAATAGCATCACCGACGGTTCGGGTATTGATATGCGCTCTCAGTTTGGCTATCCTGCCCAAATGCAGAATTTGCTTGGCGAAGGCTATCATGTGGAGAATTATGGCGTCGGCGCCCGTACCATGCTCAACAAGGGTGACCATCCTTATATGAAGGAGCAGGCATGGCGTGAGGCTCTTGATTTCAATCCCAATATTGCCATCATTAAGTTGGGTACCAATGATTCCAAAGCCCATAACTGGCAATATGGAAAGGAGTATGCCCATGATATGCAGCAGATGATAGACAGTCTGAAGCGTCTGCCTTCTTCTCCTAAGATTTATCTGATGCTTCCCTTGGTTGCTTCCAACAAGATGGTCAATCCGAATGACATCAATAATACGGTGATTGAAAACGAGATTATCCCCATTATCCGCAAGTTGGCCAAGAAGAACAAGTGTGAGATTATAGACATTCGCGAGCGTATGACTTCTAAGCCGGAGTTTATGTTGAGCGATGGCGTACATCCATCAGCCAAAGGTGCGGCCGAGATGGCTAAAGCCATAGCCGAAATTATCAAATAGCACGGACTGGACAACAAAGAGAAAAGGAGACAATCGCCGAATGTGGTGAATGTCTCCTTTTTCTCTTTGTATATTTTGCGTTATGGCTATTATCATGGATACAGCCATACTCCGCTTTTTATAGTTGGGTGTCGATAAAGCGTCTCAACTCATCGCCTCTCAGTCCTTGGGCCAGAATCTCGCCTTTGCTGTTGACGATGATTGTGTGTGGAATACTTTCAATGTTATACATTCTTGCCAGAGTGTCATCCCATTGTCTGAGGTCCGAGTATTGTGGCCAGGGCAATTGCAGCTGTTCGATGCCTTCAGTCCACTTCTTGTATTCGCCGTCAAGCGAGATGCCGACAAATCCCAGCCCATTGTCCTTATAGTCGTTGTATATCTCTATCAGGTTGGGCGCCTCCATACGGCAAGGACCACACCAGGATGCCCAGAAGTCTATTACGGTAAGTTTGTTCTTGCTTATCTCGTCATAGAGGTTGGCGGTGTTGCGCTGCAGGTCATAGAGTTGTACGTTGGCTATCGTGTCTTTCGCTACACTGCTTTCGACAGGAGCCTTAGACGCATTGGAGTGACAACCGCCCATAAACAAGACGGTTGCCACTCCAATAAGTAGTGTCTTATAAGTTATCTTCATTATAACAGATACTGTGAAGAGATGCTTTCGTTTTCAACCACACGACGTATGGTCTCTGCAAACATATCAGCTACAGACAGCTGCTTTACCTTGGAGCAGCGGTTGGTGTAGGGGATAGAGTCTGTAAATACAATCTCTTCCAGTTCGGACTGCTGTACGCGGTCGCTGGCGGGGCCGCTCATTACGCAGTGTGAAGCACAGGCTCTCACGCTGGCTGCGCCGGCTTCCTTCATGATGTTGGCAGCCTTGGTAATGGTACCTGCGGTGTCAACCATATCGTCAACGATGATGACATTTTTGTCTTTCACATCACCGATAATCTGCATACTTTCTACCACATTGGCTCTTGCGCGGGTCTTGTTGCACAGCACCAGTGGACAGCCCAGATATTTGGCATACGAGTTGGCGCGCTTTGAGCCACCTACGTCGGGAGAGGCGATAACCATGTCCTTGAGTTTCAAGCTCTGCAGGTAGGGGAGGATGACGCCAGATGCGTAGAGGTGGTCTACGGGTACGTCGAAGAATCCCTGAATCTGGTCGGCGTGTAAATCCATTGTAATGACGCGGTCTACACCGGCACAACTCAGCAGGTCGGCCACAAGTTTGGCGCCAATGCTTACGCGTGGCTTGTCTTTGCGGTCCTGACGTGCCCATCCGAAGTAGGGAATTACCGCATTGATGTGTCTTGCCGATGCGCGCTTGGCTGCGTCTATCATCAACAACAACTCCATCAGATTGTCAGAGTTGGGGAATGTACTCTGCACCAGGAATACATCACGACCACGGATAGACTCTTCGTACGATACAGCAAACTCGCCGTCAGAGAATTTGGTAATGATAAGGTTACCCAACTGGCAATTCAGACTTGCGCAGATTTTTTCTGCAAGGTATCTCGTGTTTGTTCCCGAGAACACCAAAAAAGAGTTTTTCTCACTCATTTTTATGCGTTATTTTAATTATACAAGTGGTTTTTATCAGTTCGTTGCTTTGCGTAAACGCTGAAAGTGACCAATCAGCTCTTTGAAATCAATCTGGTTGTGTATGTCAAATCTGTTCCACAGGTCTCCGCATATCACTACACCGCCGAAACCTAAGGCTTTGGCAATGCGAATCCTTTCCAGACTCATTCCTCCCAAGGCATATACTTTCTTGTCTATCAACCCGGCTTTGGCCGCATCCTCCAATTGATTAAGATTGAAGTTGGATTTCTCTTCCGGGAATTCCATACAGTCGAAGACATTCTTCAGAAAGACGTAGTTGCTTTCCTTCTTCATCTGTCGCAACATGCTCAGGTCTGAACATGTACGCCCCAGCTGACCCTTGAAACCTTTGGGGGCAATGTCGGCAGGGTTGTCTATATGTATACCGCCCAGACGGTACTCATTATTCAAATAATAATGCTCGTGGACGGTTATCTTCTTATAAAAATCTTTAGGGAGTAATGTGAGCAGACGCTCAGAATACATGGGCGATGAACCTGGCTTGAAAAGGTGCAAATTGTCCATACCTTCATCAAAGAGGCTGGCTAGTATTTTGTCTTCTTCCACAAAAAAAGTGGACTTGGTCATTATGACTAGTTTCATCTGCATTCGTTTTTACGATGCAAATGTATGAAAAAACCATTAAATCTGCAATTATAATCAAATAAAAAATTATCTTTGCACCAAAATATAGACTTAGGTTAAGACAGTGATGAAGGTAAATAGACTGACATATGGTGAAATCCATCGCCCAATGTATATTCTGGAGGAAGAGAGACTGCGTAGAAATCTGGCGCTGATACAGCGTGTGGCTTCCGAAGCCGACGTGGAGATTATATTGGCGTTCAAAGCCTACGCTCTGTGGAAGACTTTCCCTATATTCCGTGAATATATCTCTTCGACTACAGCCAGTTCTTTGGGCGAAGCTATGCTGGCTTTTCATGAGTTCGGAGCGCGTGCGCATACTTATTCGCCTGCATATACCGATTATGAAATCGATGATATCGCCCGTTGCTCCAGCCATCTTACCTTCAATTCTCTTTCTCAGTACTCCCGTTATCATGAGTGGGTCAGGGAGATAGACTCTACCATCCAGCTGGGACTTCGTGTCAACCCCGAGTATTCCGAGGTGGGTACTGCCCTCTATAATCCTTGTGCGCCAGGCACCCGGTTTGGTGTTATGGCCGACGCACTTCCTGCCACTCTTCCGTCCGATATCCGTGGCTTCCATTGTCATTGCCATTGTGAGAGCGGATCTGATGTCTTTGAGCGCACCTTGGTGCATATCGAGGAGAAATTCGCCAAGTGGTTCCCGCAGATTGAGTGGATTAACTTCGGTGGTGGCCATCTTATGACCTGCGCCGACTATGATGTCGACAGGCTTATACGTTTGCTTCAAGGCTTCCATGCCCGCTATCCCCATCTTCATGTCATACTTGAGCCGGGTAGCGCTTTCGGTTGGCAGACAGGACCATTGGTGTCACAAGTGGTAGATGTGGTTGAGAATAGGGGCATCCGTACAGCCATTGTCAATGTCAGCTTTACCTGCCATATGCCCGACTGTCTCGAGATGCCTTACCAACCTGAAATACGTGGAGCTCATTCCTTGCCCATGGATGCCGACGCATCCCTTCCTCATGTTTATCGTATCGGAGGAAACAGTTGTCTGTCGGGCGATTTTATGGGAATGTGGCAGTTTGACCATGAACTGCAAGTAGGCGAGAATGTTATCTTTGAGGATATGCTGCATTATACCACAGTCAAGACCTGTATGTTCAATGGCATCAGCCATCCGTCGATAGCCCTGTTGCATACCGACAATGAATTGGAAGTGCTGCGCCAGTTCACCTACGAAGACTATCGGAATCGTATGGATTAAGTCTGCTTTCCTTTACAGTCATCTATATATAATAAGGTATAACCCTGCTCAATGTGATTTATCCATTGGGCAGGGCTATTTCTTTCCACAGAGTTGCGGGGGTGTGTAGCATATTGATAAACTCGCGTGCGGCATTCTTCGTATATCCGTTCTTCATGGTGTGGATACATCCTTCCATGTCGGCTTCGGGCAGGTCTATTGGAATGGCGCAGACGCCGCTCTCGCCGATGACGGTCGACGCCGCCAGCACGGTCACATAATTGGTCTGTTTGACGAGCTTGAACAGGAGGTTCACGTTGTTGATTTCCGATTTGATTTTGAAGGTGATGTCATTGCCTTCGATCACCTTCTCAAAAGCGTTGCGAGCCTGCAAGCCTATCGCGGGCAGCGCCAATCCATATTTCTGCAATTCTTCCAGCGTCACTTTCGACTGGCGGGCCAGTGGGTGAAACTCATTGACTATTGCCGAAGCGCGCGTATGAAACAAGACCTCGCTGTCGATGCGGTTGTCGGTCTTTAGGGGCTTGAACGCCAGGACCAGATCCAGGTCATGGTGCTGCAGTTTCTCCATAAGCACAGCCATGGAGTCATAGCATACATTGAGCTTGACATTGGGATATTTCTTCAGAAACTCAGCCATGGTCTCGGCCATGATATTGCTGAACGAGAAGGTCACTCCTACATTCAATTCGCCCACAAGCATGTGCTTGAGTTCCTGCACAAGAGTTATGCAGTTTTCGGCAGCATTGATGCTTTCTTGGGCATGGGGCATAAGCAGCCGCCCTGCCTCGGTGAGCTGCACCTCGTGGCTGTTGCGTACAAAGAGAGGTTGGTCAAATTCGCGTTCGAGATTGAGAATCTGTTGCGACAGCGTGCTTTGGGTAATAAACAGCTCCTTGGCAGCCGAAGAGAAGTTCAGAGTCTCGGCAAGTTTCAGAAAGTATTTGAGTTGTCTCAGTTCCATATTCTCAATGCTAATAATATGTTGCAAAATTACTCATTTTTTGCCAAACTCATCATTTCTGTGCCGGTTTTTCTTATTCCCCAGGGTGCCTTTGGACTATTGCGGCTTTATCAGACGGTTTTCTACCAGATGCTTCAGCGCTTGCTGCTTTACTTCCATGAAGGCATGTGCCATCTCCTCCCATTTGGACTGTTGTGCAGTGACGACAAACGATTCCATCTCGCTGAGCATGAGCGGGATGTGCTGTGGGTTGCGTGTCTCGATAATATTTCTGAGGGTAAGTGCCTCAAACTTGTCGTATGCCTCTATCATCCTGTCGCTGTTGTGCAGTCGTATATACAGTTTTGTCTTACACGACAGCAGACCTATATAGTTGTTGATGGCCTTGGGCGAGTTGGGGATGAGTGTCAGCACACGTTGCAGCATTTCCTCGCCCTCGTTGATTTCGGCGATGGCATCATCCACCTTTCCGCCGATAGACATCAGCAGCTCGGTCTGGCGTATACAACTTATCGCCACGTCTCTCATGTATTTCTCGTTGTCTGGATGCTCCTCGAGCAGACGCTTGTAGATGCCTTTGGCTGCGACTTGGTATTCCTTGGCCGCGGTAGAGTCGCCCATGGCGAGTTTAGCCATTGACAGATTTTCATAGATGCCAGCCAAGAAGTCCTGCTGTCCGATGCGGCTTCCTATCTGCGGCATAGACAGCAGCCTCGCCGACGTATCGCACACCTTGTTATAGTCCTTCTGCATCAGATAGATGGTCGTAAGATTGTAGGTACTCAGCGCCATATCGTCCACGAGTGTTCCCTCCTGCGATTGCTCAAAGAGCTGGGCAAACATCTCGTTGGCCTTGGCATAGCACTTTTCGGCTGCCTTGAAGTTATCATACAGCATCAGGAAGAGGCGACCGGTCTCGTCAATCGCAGCAGCATAGCGACGCTTCAGTTCTGCGATGTTGGGATAGAGACAGTAGGCTTCGCACAGTGCGTATTCATGCTGCTTGTTGTGATACATCATGTTTTGTTTGTCGCCCATTTGTTCGTAGTAGTAGGCCATGCAGCTGTTTGCCAACGAATAGCCCATCATGACCAACGGTGATGTTACACCTGTAGCTTGCATATGGTTTATGTCGAGGCTGAGTCTCTGCAACTCATGTAGTTCTTGCTCTTTGTCTCCACGATTTCTGTTTTCTTTCAGTTTCCATTCGGTATGGCTGCACATACGATAAAAGGCAATCTGCCGCTTGAGCGTGTCTTCTATCGACGGGTTCTTCTGGCTGTAGTAGTGGTTCAGACTCTCAGGGAAACTACGGGAGAGGCTGTCGGGCTCGTGCCCGTCTTGTTCACAGGGGATAGTGCAGTTTCCATTGAAGAGGGGATTGTCGGGATAGGCGTTGAGCAGGGTCTGCTCGTAGTCATCAGCCTGTTGGCGTAGGATGGCAGCGGCGAAATCGTCATGCTGCTCCAGCATTTCAGCATGTTTCCTCAGCGGCGCAATCATAAAGTATAGATGGTACATCCATTGCGGAGCCGACAGGTAATCATCAACAAACTGTGCCCTGTTTTCCGCTTCTGGCTCGTTTACTCCTGGGATGGAGAGATATATCTCGCTCAACTCGCGCAGGTAAGTAATCATCTGCACCTGTTGCATTTCCAGCACCAGGCGGTCCATCAGGTCGTTGCCCTTCGCAGCCCACCCCAGGGTATGCTCGTTGGGGTTCTTGCTTTCGATGCGTGTCTTTACCAGAATAGCCATGCCGCATATCTCGTAGTAGTCTGGATTGTCCAGCTCGTTGTAGCACTCTGACAGCAGATGGTTTGACAGATGTGCGGCATTCTCATATTGTCCCGTCTGGTAGAGCGACTCCATATAGAGAACTACCAAGGTATAGTAGTCGCGGCGTGCCTCCTGGTCCAGTTTGCCACTGTCTATCTTGGGTATAACCCATGAGGCGACCGTGGCCGCAGCGGTGTAGTGCCGGCAGCCCATGTGGGTTCTTATAATCTGGGTGGCAAGCGCTATCGTCTCCTTGGGCTTTCGCTCTGCTGCCAGTTCCATCCATGCTTTTACCACTTGTGACTTTCTGAATGTCAGGTCTGCCAGCGCATAGACGCTCTTATCGCGCAGATGACCGCGGTCGTTGACAAGAATGTAGTCCATTACGGCGGCAGTGGCATATTTTACCGCAAGATAGGGTATCTCGTTGCCAATGATGTTGTTGTCAATCTCGTTTTTAGAGATGTCGCTCAGATGAGTGATGAGTGCGGCGAAGTAGGGAGCGAGCAGCTCTCCGGCTTGGATGTATATCTCGCTTCTGAAATTACTGTAAGCAAAGTCTATCGTGCCGCTCTCTTCATCGATTGCCAGCAGGCTTCCCATGTGTCGTTTGAGTTCGGCAAATTTCAGGTTGTCCCATTTCTCGCCCATCAGTGCCTTCAGGTCTTGCGGGCGGATTCCGAATTCGGTGATGGCGATGAAGCGCAGCACGTCCAAGACAAACTGCCTGTCTACGAATGTGGCAGCCGACTCTACGCAAGTCATGAATAGCTGCTCGGGATATATAGGCGCCTGTGCGATGATGTCTATCAGAGAGTTTTGTATCTTGAGTTCGGCATCCTCTTCTTGGCGTTTGCGCTGTTGGGCAAAGTAGTTGCCGTCGAGCAAGACCAGCTGTCTGGTCATCATCACGCTCCATAGCGGTATACCGGAAGGCTTTACTTTCCCATCTTGTTTGTTCAGCAGAGTTTCCATCACGGCGGGTTGCAGTTGTTTGCCTACCCGCAGCAGTCGTGTCTCGACGAGCTGTCGCGCAGTGTCCGTGCTCAACGGAGGCAATAGATAAATGTTGTCGCACAGATGCTCGAAACGAGGGGCTTGTTCGCTGTCGGCAGTACATATTATCAGTGTGTCGTCAGCGAAGAGCCGAGGGTCAAACCATTTGTGGTAGTTGTCCAGCAGGTGTATGTCGTCGATGATGAGCAGTTTGCGCCGGCTGTCAGCCGCAGTGGCTTCTTCCAGTTTGTTGGCCAGCAACCCCAATTCGTATTGGGATTCAGCGCCGAAACGTTGCGTGGCACCGGTACGCTCATCAGCCAACCAGTATTTCAGAGGCATTTCCACTTTGCCATGATTGCCTTGACGGTCGGCAAAGTAGATGTAGGGCAGAAATCGGTCGTCCTTGCACAACTGCCGATACCAGTGGGAGAGTAGGGCAGTCTTGCCCAGACCATAATGACTTGTCAGCATGATGGCTTTAGCTTGGGTGGTGGCTGCCACATCGGTAAGGTTGGCGACGAAGTCTTCGCGCCCGCAGAAGTTGGCGTCATGGTGGTCTATGATGGTATCAAAGCGCGCGGCAGTCGAGTCGTATTCATTCTCGGGGTTTCCCTCTTCGCTCTCACACTCATAGAGTTCTATCTCCTGGACAATCGCTTGGGTGAGGAAGTCCACCAGTCCATCCATGCCGCACAGGCGGTTGCCGTCCCATTGACAATCATACTGGCACACATTGCGCTTGAGCTGGTGGCTCGACATGGTTTCGATGATGTGCTTCTTGAGTCTGGCCAGATGGCTTTGCGCGTTTTCGTCGTTCTGTATATATATAAATAGGTGTTCCTTGTCCATGTGCTCATATACCGCAGGGTTGCGGAAGCAGAACAGACTGCGATGCAGATTGTCACTGTCTATGAGCGAACCGAAGAGCATTTCCAGCTCTGTCACACTGCGGGCTTCGGCAGTGTCTTGGTTGATGAACTGCTTTTCATGGTCACTCATGCCGTCGATGATGCAGTCCCAACTCTCTTGCGACGGAACCCAACCGTATCTGTCGCCTAAGAGTCCTATGAAGAACGGTCTCGACTCGTTGATGCTGTCTATGCACTCGCGCAGCACATGGTTCTCGCGCTCGTTTTCGGCTATCTGCTGGGTACTTACGCCCCAGCGCAGGTCGATGAAGTCAACGTGGATGTGCTTGGGAGCCAACGCTTGTGCCACTGCTGGGTATACGCGGTTCATGATGGCGTCGCGCTCGGCATCCATATCGCAGAACGTGCTGCTGATAAAGATTTTGATGTTCTTATAGTTTTGGGCCATAGTCGTGAGAGTATAGGTGGTTAAGATATATATTCGCAAATTTACGGATAATATCGCGACTTGCCAACTTTTTCCCTCTTTTTCTTTGCGGGCAGGTGGTGCGGAGCAGGCAGTGATGCCTGGGAATACTGCCATTGCGGACGCCAAAATGTGACACAATTAGGAGCAATGCTGACAAGCTACCCATAAAAATGCAGTGAATTGTTATTTTTTTTGTCATGACTGACAGGATTGGCACAGTTTTGGCAGACAAGATGGCAGATTGATAAAATAAAAAATATAAATCTCTTAAAAATATTAGATTATGAAACTTAAACCATTAGCAGACAGAGTGCTGGTTCTTCCCGCACCAGCCGAGGAAAAAGTAGGTGGAATCATTATTCCCGATACAGCTAAAGAGAAGCCACAGCGTGGCAAGGTCGTAGCCGTAGGTCAGGGCACCAAGGATGATGCCATGATACTCAAGGCAGGTGATGTGGTACTTTATGGCAAGTATGCAGGTACCGAAATCGAGTATGACGGCGAAAAGTATCTGATGATGCGCCAGAGCGACGTGCTCGCTGTTGTTGAGGAATAATTAGTATTTACCGTTTTCATTTATAACAATAAGAAAGGAAATAGAATCATGGCTAAAGATATCAAGTTCAATACAGATGCCCGTGACCTGCTCAAGCAGGGTGTTGACCAGTTGGCCAATGCAGTAAAGGTAACTCTCGGTCCTAAGGGTCGTAATGTAGTTATCGAGAAGAAGTTTGGTGCTCCCCAGATTACCAAGGACGGTGTTACCGTAGCCAAGGAGGTGGAGCTCGAGGACAAGTTCCAGAACACCGGTGCCCAGCTCGTTAAGAGCGTGGCTTCCAAGACTGGCGACGATGCTGGTGATGGTACCACTACTGCCACCATCCTTACTCAGGCTATCGTCAACGAGGGTCTGAAGAACGTTACCGCCGGTGCCAATCCTATGGATCTGAAGCGCGGTATCGACAAGGCTGTTGCCAAGGTGGTAGAGCACATCAAGGCCAATGCCGAGGTGGTTGGCGACAACTACGACAAGATTGAGCAGGTGGCTACCGTTTCTGCCAACAACGACCCTGAGATTGGCAAGCTGCTCGCCGATGCTATGCGTCAGGTCAGCAAGGACGGTGTAATCACTATCGAGGAGAGCAAGAGCCGTGACACCAATATCGGTGTCGTAGAGGGTATGCAGTTTGACCGCGGTTATCTCTCACCTTATTTCATGACAGATGCCGACAAGATGGAGTGTGTTATGGAGAATCCATATATCCTCATCTACGACAAGAAGATATCCAACCTCAAGGACTTCCTGCCTATCCTGCAGCCTGCTGCTGAGAGCGGCCGTCCATTGCTGGTTATCGCCGAGGATGTAGACTCTGAGGCTCTCACCACTCTGGTTGTCAACCGTCTGCGTGGTGGCTTGAAGATATGCGCTGTCAAGGCTCCTGGCTTTGGCGACCGTCGCAAGGCCATGCTCGAGGATATCGCCGTACTTACCGGTGGTGTAGTCATCAGCGAAGAGAAGGGACTCAAGCTCGAGCAGGCTACTCTCGAAATGCTGGGCTCTGCCGACAAGGTCAATGTAACCAAGGACAATACCACTATTGTCAATGGTCACGGTGCCAAGGAGAACATCAAGGACCGCGTGGCTCAGATCAAGAACGAGATTGCTGCCACCAAGAGTTCTTACGACAAGGAGAAGCTGCAGGAGCGTCTGGCCAAGTTGGCTGGTGGTGTAGCAGTGCTCTATGTGGGTGCCAACTCTGAGGTTGAGATGAAGGAGAAGAAGGACCGCGTTGACGACGCACTCTGCGCTACTCGTGCAGCCATCGAGGAAGGTGTCGTTGTCGGTGGTGGTACCACCTATATCCGTGCCCAGCAGGACCTCATGGATCTCAAGGGCGACAACGCCGATGAGCAGACTGGTATCAATATCGTATGCCGCGCCATCGAGGAGCCTCTGCGCCAGATTGTAGCCAACGCCGGTGGCGAGGGTGCTGTCGTAGTCAACAAGGTACGTGAGGGCGAGGGCGACTTCGGTTACAATGCCCGCAAGGACATCTATGAAGACCTGCGTGCTGCCGGTGTCATCGACCCTGCCAAGGTTGCTCGTGTAGCTCTTGAGAACGCGGCTTCTATCGCTGGTATGTTCCTTACCACCGAGTGCCTTATCGTCGACAAGCCCGATGAGAAGGCTCCAGTTATGCCCGCCCAGCCTGGCATGATGTAAACCAATAGATAAACGTATATATAGAAAGCGGTCAAGACCATTGTGCCTTGGCCGCTTTTTTCGTGGTTTGTCGTGGGCGTAGTCACGGGGCTGGCGGAGGTGGTCAACGTGCGGACGGAGGTGGTCAATGTGCGGGCGCTGCCCATCTCTTGCTTGGTGGCAATACGCAGCGGCAATTCTTCGCCGATGACATTAATCATGACTTCATGGTTTGAACCGCGTAATGCAAACTCTGAAACGGTGAAATCAAACCTTGAATTTGGCAATTCATGGTTCGCATTTACTTTGTATGTGGTTTAGAGAGCGTTGCAAGCCATTGTGTACCAATAGGATGAGGCTGCGTGCTTCGCATTGCTCACAACTGCCGACACGGGTGTGAGTGTATTGTATCGGTCTGTCGCCTGCCCGTTTATTTCCCCATGCTTATCCTGTGGATGATGCGGTTGTTGGCATCGTCTATGCGTGCGGTGTCGATGGAGTCGAGGTAGATTTGGGTGGTGCGGTAGGACTGGTGGCCCATGCCCTCGCTGATGATGGCGATGGAGATGTTCATATTGCGCGCAATGCTTGCCCACGAGTGTCGCGCCACATAGGTGGTGAGCGGAATCTTGAGTCCCGCAGCCACACCGATGCTCTTCAGCGCCCTGTTGATACACTCTTCACGGTTGCGGTATTGCTTGTACTCCGTGCCGTCTGTTCGGGTGATGATGGGCAGCAGATAAGGCGTGTTGCGGGTGAGGTGGACATATCTGTCTATGATGTCCTGCAGCGCCCGATGCCACGCGATGGTCAGGTGCTGGTTGGTTTTTCGTCGGCAGTAGCTCAGCATGCCATACTTCAGGTCTGCCTTGCGCAGGAAAGCCATATCCACAAACGACATGCCACGCATATAGAAACTGAACATAAACATATCGCGCGCCAGCGCTTGCGCGGGCTTTCCTGATAGGTCGAGCCGTTCGATGCGCCTTATCTGGCTCTCGGTGATGGCACGCTTTGTCGTCTTCACATACGACAGACGCACTTTGGCAAAGAGTTGACGGTCTTCCATCAGATGCTCGTCGATAGCCTTGCGTGTCAGCGTGTTGAGCGTGCGCAGATAAAATCTGATGGAGTTCTGCTTCAGTCCGCGATGGGTCAACCAGGCTTCGTATTGCTCCATCATTTCTTGCGTGAGTTCGGTGAACGTGAGTTCATTGTTGCTTCGGAATTCGCGGAAGCTGCGCAGAGTGTTGGTATAGGTCCTCGCGGTGCCGAAGCGCTTCATTTCCAGCTTCCTGTCTATCTGTTTCTGCATGAAGTCGAACACGGTGACACACTCCGGCAGATGCTCAAACGCCTGGAAGAGCATCTCGATGGTATAGTCCTTGGTCTCCAATTCCATCTGTCTGATGATTCGCTTCCGTTGTTCCATCTCCCAGATTACCGACGATTGTATCAGCCGCAGCTGACAGTCTCTTTCTCGATTGCCGGTGAGCGTGATGGAGGCTGTGCGACGGTTCCATTCGCAGGCACGGATGCGGTGTCTTGTCGTAATCCATCTCACGTTGCGCTTGTGAATGACCTGGTAACACAGAGTACCCTCCTTTTCATCTTTCGATGAAGTCCTGAATTTCAATTTAATAGTTGCCATAGTTGTTAGAGTTTATAACAGGCGTCGTAAGTGTAACGCCTCACTCTATAAAACGGCAGAGGTCTGCACAAAGTATTTGTCTGCCTCGGTGAATGTCTCTTCCGTCACCCGCGCGCGGTGCGTGGCGGGTGGGGGAGTATACTCCAGGAAGCGCAGGGTAAATGCGCTGGACGCAGAGATGGTCATAAATCTCGCAGAGTTAATCATAATACTTGCAGAGGTAATCATAATTCTCGCAGAGTTAATCATAATTCTTGCAGAGTTAGTCCCGAGGCTTGCAGAGTTAATCATAATTTTTGCAGAGTTAATCATAATTCTTGCAGAGATACCCTCTACGATTCCGTCGATGGTCATTTCTGCTTGCAAATGCGCTTTTGGGGCGTATGTATCCGATGCGGAGCTTTGGCAATGTAAATCGCCCAATGGCAATGTTAAAAATAAGTTTAATACAACTCTATGAAACTTAGCTAATTGTAGGCAGCAAGCCGCTGAAGCATTAAAAATATTCAAAAAAAGAATGGAAAATGTTTGGAAGTTTCAGAAATAGTTAGTACCTTTGCATCGCATTTGAGAACAATGCTCGGTTAAAGGAAACTTGAACCCCCAGGAAGGATGGGTGAGTGGCTGAAACCACCAGTTTGCTAAACTGACGTACGGGTTTACCGTACCGGGGGTTCGAATCCCCCTCCTTCCGCAGCAAGCGTTCTCCATGATGCGACCTAACGCTCGGTTCATCTAACGGTTAGGATACAAGATTCTCAATCTTGGCATAAGGGTTCGATTCCCTTACCGAGTACAAAAATCAGGCTTTGCCACTCAGGCAGAGCCTTTTTTCATGCTATACACTTTTGCTATTACAAAGAAAACCGACTATCATCACGATAACCGGTTTTAAAACAAACTACTTAAAAACTAATCTACTAAAACAAATTAAAGTAAATACTTTCACCATTCACATGGATTCCATATTTTTTGCAAAGATAAGGATAATTATTATAATAACAATGAAAAATGGTGGGAAAAATATAAAACATTTACATTTTTTATTGTTGTAGCGTCAAAAATGCACTTATTGCGCCGTAAAAGTTATCATTCGTAATATTGCCGTAATACAAATGTAACATCATCTTGTGTTTCGCCGACGCCCAAGACACCTTATAGAATCCTGATGGCGATGGCAGATGTGACGACGACCCATCCTGGCGTGGCAGAGGTTGCTGGCAGAAGGGTAGGGAACGGTCCCTTGTTTTTCGGCTCAGCTGCTTTTCTCGGTTGGTGCTGCTCGACGGTCATTGATGAAGTGTCGCCAGTCTGTACATCAAGCCCCACTTTTTTCCGATGCCCGTCTGCCCGTCTATATATATAATAATGTATAGGCAGTCGTGGCAGCCATCCCCCTGTCTGCCTGCTGTATAAAAATGCAGGAAACGAAAATATTTCTTTAGCATTTTTTCTTTAAGTGGAATAAAAGTGTTAACTTTGCCAAATGAGACTGCGCCGCTTGCGGCGTTTGTCGATACAGTTAGAGAAGACGGCAATATTTTATTGGAACGTAAGGTTATGACAATTGTGATTGTCTGGCTATATCTCAACTGGACTGATTTTTTTAATATTTATGTTATTGTGAACAAGGTCGTTGCACTATCGGCGTTATTCTCTGATACGGGGATTGCCGACAATGATAGCGCTCGTCTGCCGCTCCACAATAGAGTAGTGAACGACACGCTTTTCATCATCAATGACATAAAATAGAACGAGGAAATGACGCAGGATTGCTCTATCACTCTTTCTATAGCCGACGAAAACAGTGGTGTAACCTCCTGTTTTCCAAAGGGCATCCGCGTTACCGAAGCCGAGTTGTCATCGGGGTCGGGAATAGAAAATGTATCATCTTGCGACTCCCCCAGCATGGCTTCTGCGCCATTGTCAGAAGCTCCCTGGGGATATGTCCATATCCATAACAAACAGGTCGAACTCTTCAAGCGTCAGGTCGACGCCTACAATGCCGCCCACCCCGAGGCGCGGCACGAGTGTTTTGTCCACTATTCATACAAATACAAACCGAAAGCCAACGGCAAGGGTGTTGTCAAGAAACTCTTGCCCACTATCAATGGTCTGGTATTCCTGCAGGGCCATACGGCTGAACTGCAGCAGTTCCTCAGCACCTATCATCCTCAAACTCATCTCATTAAGAACTGTAGCACAGGACATCCTGCGGTTATCTCCCATCGCATGATGCAACCCTTCATGCAGGCCATTACCGGTCATCCCGACAATGTGACCTTCCTGCGCGACCCCTTTGTCAAGTTTGCCAAGGACCACGTCAAGCTGCGTGTCCTCACCGGTCTCTTCAAGGGATTGGAGGGCTACATCGTACGCATCGACCGTGACCGCCAGCTCGTCATGGAGTTTGCCGGCTACGCCGTAGCCATCCGCGGTGTCCACAACGAAGATTTTGAGGTTGTGGAAGGCTGAACTCACCCAACCCCTGTCTATATATATGATAACCTGAGTTCGGGATAAGAAAGTTTTTGAAAAAGTTGGTAATCCCAATAATTATTAGTACCTTTATGGTTGTAAATCAATTAATTGTAAAGTTAAAGGATACTATAGTTGTGGAGATTACCAAAGACAAAATTACAGAAATTTTCTGTATTATCGATGAGTTTTGTCAAGAATATGATAAAGAAATTGCCCGCATGTCCATTTGTGAGCAGGGCGGGCGTAAGCACCGCAATCGTAAATGGACTATGAGCTGGTCGGAAATCATGACAATACTCATCTGTTTTCATTTCAACACATTCCGCAACTTCAAACATAATTACCTGTTCTATGTCAAGATGCACTTGTGCGAACTGTTCCCCAAGCAGCTCTCATATAACCGCTTTGTTGAACTCGAGTCTAGAGTCGCGGTTGAGATGATGCTGTTCCTTCAACTGTCTTGCTTTGGCAGATGTACGGGTATAAGTTTCGTAAGCACTCAATTGCTTCCGAGGCATTTTGCATGAATCAAGTTACCTTTGCACTGCAAAACATAAAAATACGATTATGGCAAGCAGTGAAGATTTTAAAAGGATACTGGAACTTTACAATCAGGAGTCCAAGACAAGTGGTGTTTCGACAGTCGCCTTCTGCCAGAAGAACAGCATCGTTTATTCCCAGTTTGAGCGTTGGTACAAGAACTGACATAAGGTCAAGGTTCATGCGGTTGATATTGTTGATAGAGATGGTACAATCCCAGTGCAGGATACAAAATTGCAAGGCACTTGTGGCAATGCTGTTGAAGTTTCCGAGCCGCAAGATGCCCGATTGTCCAAGCCGACATTGTTTACAATACAGTTAAAGTCAACAAATGGTATGTGTTTCCAACAGCGAAACATAGACTACAATGGGTTGAAAGACCTGGTGGAGAAATTGGAGGTGCTATGCTCGCGATAAACGGAGGTGTAAGGCTGTGGTACATAGAAGGTATTACAAACATGAGATTTGGCAAGTACCGTCTGTTTTCAGAAGTCCAGACACTTGACATGGATCCATACAATGGTGATGCCTATATATTTATGTCGAAAGACCGTAGAGTTCTAAAGATTATAAGGTACAAGAATCACAAGCGAGTGCTTTATGACATAACCTATGAGAAGGGCTATAAGTTCATGAAACCCGTGATGAAGAACCATGAAGTAGTGTATGACTTGGACTTTTAATACTTGGTTGCCTTACTTGAATGTCCGACGGTAAACGAGTTGAGAGTACAATGTTAAATAATTGATAATCAATAAATTACTTGTATTATTATGCTGTTTTCTCGATATTTTTTAGTACCTTTGTGCTATGAAGAAGCAAGATCAGACAGTGGAAAATATGATAATGCAAGCTCATTATCTGGAGGCCTTGGAGATAGAGTCCAAGGTCCAAAAACCATTGGCTGAAAGGAAAGGCAGGACTTTATAAATACAATAACGGAGCTTAAGGCTATGATAAGTAGCCTTAAGTTTACGATTGATACGCTTCGTCAGACGATAAACTCGCAGAACGCTATGATAGCGTCGTTGCAGAAGTCAATGGATAGGCTTCAGAGTGCATACGACAAGGCTGTCAAGGAGCGTGATGACTTGAATGGCCGTATGAACAGAAGCAATCAGTAGACATTCGGCTCCAAGAGTCTGAAGCAGAGTGGCAGGGGCAAAGTTGTCAAGAACGACCGTGACGAGTGGTCCTTAAAAGATGACAATGACAATAATGCCTCTTCCGCTTCGTCATCTGCTGACGGTGAAATATACCAGACTAAGAAATCAGAAAATCTGAGTCGTTCAGGAAGAAATGGCATGAAGTACAACCGTATGAACGCTGCCAAGACCATTACTCTTGAGACATCCTTGGAAGGTGCGCCGGACGACATGAAGTTTATCGGTTACAAGGACATAGAGGAATACACCAAAAAGAGTTATGTGGAATGTACGGTTTTCAAGGTGGCGGTCTATGAGGACAAGTTCGGTGTGCGGCATGACTTTTATCAGCCCAAGGATGAAAAGGATACACGCCGCCCGAACTTGAACCTGGTTCCTTCGACGCACTGTACCCCTAAGTTCTTGGCGGATTTGGTGGTTGACCACTATATGCTGATGACTCCCATATACAGACAGTCCATACGCAATGTCCTTGACAAGCTGCAGATAAGCAGCAACACCAATAGGAATTGGCTGACACAAGGTGCGGAACTGCTCACTCCAATAGTCCGTCTTCTCAAGAAGAAGCTGCTAAAGGTGAAGCCCATTCTTGACATAGACGAGACATGAACAAAGGTCAGAATCAAGTTTAAGGGTGACAAGACCAAACTAGGCAGATACTTCAAGAAGTACGTGTGGGTTCTTGTGAACAAGGCGAAGCAGATAACCTACTTCTTCTATGACAATGACGAGAATGACAGCCGTGGCAAGAGACCGATACAGACATTTTTGGGGGATTTCTTGGGTACCATACAATCTGATGGCTATGTGGTGTACAAGGAACTTACCAAGGGCAATCCCGCTAACGAGCACATGATGTGCTGGGCGCATGTTCGTAATAAGTTTGAAGCGGTATTCAAGGCTTGCAAGGATATCGATGCTGACACTTTCGTCCAACTGATAGCCACGCTGTACCGCGTAGAAGCAGAATGCTTGCTGAACCATTATACACCACAGCAAATCAAAAAGCGAAGACAGCAAAAGGATGTGACCAAGATACTGGCCTTATCTATAAGAAGGCAAACGGGATGCTCACAAATTCCAATCGCTATCATTATAGTGACATGATGCGCAAGGCATTGGTTTATGTGGCATCCAATTGGGAAGACCTTATCAAGTATCGAAACGATGGCCGTTTTACAATAGACAATATGCTCGCAGAACGTGCTGTACGTCCATTTACGGTGAAAAGGAAAAACTCATTGTTTTTCAGTAGTGAGGATGCATATAGTCAGCCTTGAAATACCATACGCTCATTGAGACATGTAAAAATGTAGGTTTCAATGTGAAGGAGTATTTCACTTATGTATTCAGCAAACTTAAAGAGGGTGAGAAGGACTACGAAAAGCTTCTCCCCAGTGCTGTTGCACGGTAAATTCAAACAAACAAAAGTTAAAACAAAAATAATCAATGGCTCTCCAACCCCTGTTTATAAGGGGTTGGAAGCAATTGAGTGCTTACCTTGCAAGGTGCTGAATAAGAATCCTGTGTGTTGACTCTGTCATGTGTTGAAGAACATAAAGACAACGCTAAAGGATAAGTTTTATACTCTTCTTCCTGAATGTTGGGAAGATTATGAATAATAAAAATGAATTTAGAATTTAGTCAAATTAAGGTATAACCTCTACTGGCATTAGCTGGGGGAGGGCTAAAACTCGTATGTGTATCGGCAATATGAGGTTTCACCGAATACTTACTAATTATTAATTTGTAGTAAATTACGAAAAAATGTTAGAAACGTCAACAAAAAACAAACGAATAGCGGTGAATTCAGTACTATTGTATATAAGAATGATTGTTGTTATGGCGGTCAATCTGTATACTGTAAGAATAGTTTTGAAGGCGTTAGGTATGGAAGATTACGGCATATATAATGTCGTTGCTGGAGTTATAACAATGCTTTCATCGTTTTCTAGTGTGCTTGCTTCT
>NZ_NPJM01000055.1:0-101527 GCF_002251455.1 Prevotella sp. P4-51 | reverse complement strand
TTGATACGGACTCAATCAAAGAACTCTTTCTTCAGCGCTCAGGAGAAGTGTTTCATTCTCGAAAGCGGATGCAAAGGTATAGCTTTTTTCAACACAAACCAAACATTTCAACAAAAAAGTTGAAAATATTTTTCACCTATTGATTTATATCAACCAAAATGATGACCCTGAGGACTATATACCTTATTATAATATATACCCCACAGACCGACATTTACACATTCATCAAAGATGTAGAAGAAGTCATGATACATGTGACCGCCGCCAATCTATTCCGATGCAGACTGACGGCGGTCACATGTGGAATTGCCATAGACCGAAGACTACTCGAGCATGATTACCTGCGCAGAGCTGTTATCCATATCGGGCATAGTCCGCCCCACTGGCGCCCCGATATACGTTGGGTCAGCAATCACGAAACGCCGACCACCGACCACTACATAGTCACCCTGCACCGCTTGGTCGAAGGCGACGGCGCAAGCCAGATGGTTGGGGTAATACACCAGGATGCACTTCAATCCGAGCAAATCGCGCACCATACGAGTGAACAAAATCGCACGGTCTTCGCAGTCACAATAAGGATAATAGAGCGTCTCTTCGGCAAAGAAGGCACGGTCGCCACCCCAGACCTTGTCATCATATTCATACACCAGCCCCGTCTGCACCCAGTCTATGAGCATATTGGCCGCCTCAATCTGAGATTTGCCAGAAATGAGCTGCCGCATCTTGCCATACAGCTGGGATTTCACATTCTCAGCCATAGGCGTATTAGCATACATCGCCCAGCGCGTAAGTGGATTGTCGTCTATCGCCGAGGTGGGATAGACATCGTAGAAATCTATCAGATTGCGGTTTACCCTTACCTGCGCCTCCACCGAGGGATAGCGTTTGGACCGTATGGTGCGGTTGTCGCTGAAATTGTTGGTCAGAGACATCGCCGAAGGGATATAGAGCGACAGAGGCTGCTCTTCGGGGAAAGCTGCCCCGCATATACGCAACCGCGTACTAGCCGTTTCTCCCTTGTCCACAAGCGGATAGAAATAATTACCATCGATGCGGAAGAACGCGTGGTCATAAATCTGATGACGACTACCAAACAGAAGATAGAGACGTTGACCGTTGCTCCCCAACCTCATCTGATAACCACTCTGACAATAGACCCAAGCCAGGAAGAGGGTCGAGGCATTGGCGTCGCCACCATAGTAGCTCTCGCTCATCTTGCGGAGCATGAGCAGATAAGCCCAGTCGCAGAGCTGATGACTCATACGCAGTCCGAGGCAATCGCGGATGAGATGGTCAAAGCCGCCTTCCGAGAGCATAGTCCATCCTTTGCTCACCTCATTCTCTGACACACCGCCCTTCAAGACGGCACCGATATCAGGACGCAGGACAGGCATCCGCACACGGCCTTCTGTTCCGAAGAAGGTAAAGGAAAGTTGCTGTTCATTCTCCACCGTTCCCTCATAGATGGGAGCCACAGGCTTGGGCTGAGCCCCTTGAGGCACAGGAGCTATCACCGTATCCACCTTGATAGGCATAGGTTTCACCGGCTTGTCCACATCTCCTTGCGGCATTACCACGGGCTTCACCTCACGCTCTTTGGGACGTGGCACCACGGGACCTGCCTCATACGACTGCCAGGCTTGTTTCAGGAAAGCAGCATAATCAGCATTGCAAGCCCGACGGAAGTCTACATACCCTTGCCGAGCCTGTTTCTTAAACTGCTCATACCCTTGCCGAGCCTTGTTTGTCGTCTGCCCCAGACAGTTTACTGCCATCAGCAGCGACACGCAGAACACCATTTGCCTCACCATGATTGTCTCCTTTATACAATGGTTATTTCAATGTCCAATTACGCCACTTGTCATAGACAGCAGCCGACGGAGAAATGGTAGGAGTCTGCCGCTTGCCATTTACCACCAGCGACTTCTTCACCACATTGTCCTTGACATAGTCAAACAGGCTGCCCAAATTTGCCGTACCTTTACTCTCCTTCAGTTTCTTAAGAAGATAATACGTAAACATACCATGATGCTGCCCATCCAAGGGATAGGCAGTCTCGTCTCCCTGAGCGGCAGACAGTACGACCATGTTTCCCTTAGACTCGCTGCCCTTGGCCTTGATTGCCACACCACGAGCCGACGCCAGCATGCCATCTCCACGCAACGAGCCGGAGAAGCAGGCATCCATCAGCACCACCACCTGAGACAGGGACATTGCTCCCAATGCGGCATAGAAATCATTCAGATTGTAGCAGGTTGTCAAATCCGAACCATAACCATCTACCGGCAAGAGGTAAGCGTCTCCCGAAGCCTCGTCGGGCAGTCCGTGTCCTGCATAGTAGACGACAAGTTTAGCCCCACCCTTGTATGCTTCAGCAATTTGACGCATCAGATTGAGTTCACGCTTGATATTGATATAGGTTGCATTGTTTACCAGATGGATGTTGGTCTTGGGCATACCCAGAGTCTTCATGCAATAGTCTGCAAATACCCTTCCGTCATTGATAGCATTGGGTACAGGTGCCACATTCTGATAGGCTTCATTGGCGATGATGAGCGCAAAAGTATTCTCGTTGACCGCACCAGTCGAGGGGATGCCGGTATCTACATCCGACTTGGTCACCACTGGCTTTGACGTCGCGGGCTTGGGTTGTTCTGGCTTTGGCGTGGGAGCCGTCTGCTGTACGATAGTAATATGGTTTACCGTCTGCCCTGTGCCTCCACTACTGGCGGCGGGCTGCTGCCTTACCGTTCCTCCCCGTTTCGGACTGAGCGCATAATTGGCTATATTGCGTTGCGCCCCATTATATGCCTCGGCGATATCAGGCAGCAGACACTTGCCGCCTTTCTTCTGATAGCGCTCCATCCATTCGTTATATCTGCCATCGTCCTGACTTACCACAATACCATTTTGGTAAAACGAAGCCAAGCGCAACATGGCATCAGGCAGACCACGTTCGGCTGCACGACGATAGAGGCGGAACGCATCCGTAAGCGCTTTCTCACAAGCCACACCATTCTCATAACACCAGCCCAGATAGTACTGGGCAGCCATGTCATTGGAAGCGGCAAGCCGTTTGAACTCATCAAAAGCATACTGGACATAACCGCCGCGCATCGACTCGAGCGCAGCCTTACTCTGCACATCCATACTCTGCGCCGACACCGTCTGCACGCACCATATTAATATAAGGAACAATAAGCGCATCATGACATACAATGCTAAGACAACTGCCACTCCCCTCATTCATTCGGGCAGAGTGGCAGTCGCGGTTTATACTATTTCTTTTCCTGCTTGGTATCCTGAAGTCTACCTACGTAAGTCATCTTACCCCAATCGCTTGTAGCGCCATCAAAGTGGATGACTTTCTTATAGCTGGTCTCTGACAGGGGCACGAGCAGCGTAGCTCCATAGGTAAATATGGCGCCGATAATACGACCGATACCAACCTTTCCCTGCTTCGACACATTGGTACTGCTCAGTCTGAATGTTCCCTTCTTGAAGTTACCTTCCCAGTCACACACGATGATGGGTGAGCGGTCTTCGTCAAACTCAAAGGGAGAGTTGGCCATCACGTGAAGAACGGCTGGTTTGGTCTCCTTGACGCCAAACCCGCGCTTGTCTTTCTTGGTCAGGTCGTCGGGCATTTCCACATAGTAGGGCGAGAAGATGATGTCACTCACCCAGGCAGACAGGGCCACACTTGTCCATTCCTCGGAACGCTTGTTGAAGGCATAGGCAATAGAGGCACCAATATTGTTGATACTCTCGTCTTCAGTGAGGTGACGGCTTACAGTACCTTTGTATTCCTCACGTTTGGGGTCGGCTTTCTTCGACTCGTCCAGCAAATCGGCAATGAGATTGAACAGTCGCTTGTCATACTCTGTGAATTCTCCGGCAGGAGTTTCCGAGGTACTGTAATTACCCAGAATACCCGTTGCCATGTTACAGATGAAAGTATCATTCTGCTTGCCGCCAGTAGATGGCGGGATGGTAATAAACTCATCTATCGACGTAGTCTTGCCTTTCTTCGAGGCGTGGCGCTCGTCCTGTTTCTTGTCAAACAGAGGGAACGACGAGCCATTATGCACCATGAAGCATTGAGACAAGTCGATGAAGATGGTCTTCTTGGTCTTGTTCTTGGCCCATAGCTGCTCGTTGTAAATTTCCAGTCGTATATTGTCATCTTCAAACACACTGTTGGCCTGAGAATAGGCAAATATCAGCGCGTTGCGATAAGAAGTCTTGGTTTTTCCATACGTGTTGCTCACACAGAGGGAGACAAAAAAGAATAAAAGCAATACCTTTTTCATAATTAGTTAATTTTTAATGGTTAATGATTTATTGATGATTTGTATATTTTTGTCTTTGATGCGCATTTCAGCCAGCCATTTGTTGAAGTGGTCAATGCTCATGGCTCGCGGCAGCAGCCCCTCACTCGCCGAGGTATTGGCTTTGGCCAGTTCGCCAGAGCTGAATATCACGACCATTTCGTTCTGCTCCATTTTCTTGTCAGTAGTGAGCGTATATTCATCCACCACCTGACGCTCTTCGGCTGCCACACTCTTGGCAGAAAAGAACAGATACTCCCTACCCTGCTCTATAGGCTGGGCCATATCCGCCTGCTGCGAATAGGGCAAGAGACAGTAGACTTGGCGTGCGGTATAGTCGACGAGATAGACCAGCAGTCTGCCGCTTACGGGCGACTGGAAGTGGAGATACATATCGTCGCCATTGCGGAAATCGTCGCTCTCGTATTTGAGTTCGGTGCCATTGCGCAGTATATTGACAGCGAGGTCTATCTTGGGGCCAGACAACTTGCGTATGCGCCCTTTGACCTTCACATTGACGATGAGCATCCCCTGTTCATAGTTTATCGCATATTGGGGCTCACCGATGGTTTCTATCCACTCGCCATTGACGTCACTACGACCAATCGATGAGAAATGGGTATCACTCTTTCCGTTTTCATTGGTCACCAGGGTAGAGTTGCTCTGCCCTATGAGAGTGCCAAATTCGTCGGCGATAGCCTGGACCTTTGCCCTTTCGAGCGCCGTAGTCTTGGCCTGCTCCACCGTCACATTCTCGGGCACGTGATAGGTGTACGACGCTACCACCGTGACGGTTTTCTGCGCCCAAGCCACACTCGCCACGAGACAGCATAGAGTTACTACCCAACTACGCATACGCTACCAACCCAGCAGTTCGTCCAACTTCTTGTGCAGGTCGTCGCCCTTCTTTTCCAGTTCCTGGCGCACGGCCTTTTTGGCAGCCTGCTTTGCCATCTCCGCATTATAGGCAATGCGCAGCGACACCTCCTTGTTCTTGTTGCCCAGCACGCGATACATCTCTACCACGGTGAGCACACGGCCTATACTCTGGGAGATAAGGTTCTTGGCTGCACTGATGGTCTGGGTCACAGAGGCAGCCTCTTCAGCCGCCAGCTGCTTGTTGCTTACGGTGTTTTCTATCAGGGCGGTCACCTCAGTCTGTATCTGTCCAGCCAGGCTTTGCTTGGCCAGCTCCATAGCCTGCAGGCGGGCAGCGTCATAGTTTTCGCCGATACTCATAGCCTCGCCCATGAGATACTTGGGAAACATATTCTCATCATACTCCATCTGCATGAGGTACGACTTGTCCAATTGTTTTTCCAATGGCAGAGCGCCGGGCGTGACCTTCCATCCCTCCTTTGCCAAGCGTTTGGCTTCCTTGCGGGCTGTCTTCGTGGCCTTCTCGCCGAGTTCAGCCTTCGAGGCTTTCTTGATTTCCTTGCGTTCCTTGATTTGCTCTTTCGTCAACTGGGCAAAAGATACGGTAAAAGTCATGACCAGCACCAGGGTCAATACTAATCTGATGGTTCTCATACGTTAAGTTTTTAATTGTACCAACGGCTCCCGATTGGCTTGGTTAAGATGTGACGGACATTAATTGTGTTATGTAGGGCAGATATACATCTGTAGCACGGAGAGCCTCACTCCGTGGAGTGAACGTGTGAAATGCAATATGCCAAGGGCGACCATTGTTAGCTCGTAATCGACATCGCCAAAGTTGGTGAGGTAATAGTTATAATCTCGTTAGTTGCAAAAGTAGCATTAAATTCTGAATAAATACTAAAAAACGGAAGATTTTTTGACCATCATCGTTATTTTTGTCCAAATCACGGTCAAGACCATCCATATCCATTAGCTTTCCGCCGCCATCCACCAGTCCTTTATACTGGAGGAAGTGACGCATCTGTCCCTTTCTGCGCCATTCCTGCAGCCTGCGCTCCGCCCGCCTGTCATCCTTGGGTTGGCTGCAACCCATCTACACCTTATTATATATATAGCATCCCTGACAACGGTTGTCGCCACCCTCTCTGCCGCCATCGCCATGCCGAAGGTGGCGAGGTCTGCGGCAGCGGTTGCCGTCTCGGTCGTGGAGGGCACCATTGTGGCAGGGGCAGAGGACGGCGGGGAGAGTGCGGGGGATATTATTATGGACATTTATGAGGCTGTTACAGTTTTTTTGGCTAATTTTGCAACTGATTAAAAGACAATATGATGACATTATATCCAAAACTTATCACCGACGCTTTGGCTACGGTGACTTACCCTGGTAACAAGAAAAACCTGATAGAGGCAGAAATGCTCGCCGACGATGTTCGCATCGACGGTATGAAGGTGAGTTTCACACTGATATTCCCCCGCGAGACCGACCCGTTCCTCAAATCGACCTTAAAGGCTGCCGAGGCAGCCATACACTACCACGTGGACAAGGCGGTAGAGGTCGAGATTAAGACCGAGTTCAAGTCGGCACCACGCCCCGAGGTGGGCAAACTGCTGCCTCAGGTGAAGAACGTGATAGCCGTAAGCTCGGGCAAAGGCGGCGTAGGCAAGTCGACCGTTTCTGCCAATCTCGCCATAGCCCTCGCCATCATGGGCTACAAGGTGGGTCTGCTCGATACCGACATCTTCGGTCCCTCCATGCCCAAGATGTTCGGCGTAGAGAGCGAGCGCCCCTATGCGGTAGAGAAGGATGGTCGCCAGCTCATCGAGCCCATCGAGAAGTATGGCGTAAAGCTCCTGTCCATTGGTTTCTTCGTCAATCCCGACACCGCCACGCTGTGGCGCGGAGGCATGGCCACATCTGCCCTGAAGCAGCTCATCGCCGACGCCGACTGGGGCGACCTGGACTATTTCATCCTTGACACGCCTCCCGGCACATCCGACATCCACCTCACCCTGTTGCAGACGCTGAGCATCACCGGTGCCGTCATCGTATCGACGCCGCAGAATGTGGCTCTCGCCGATGCGCGCAAGGGCATCGACATGTACCGCAACGACAAGGTCAACGTGCCCATCCTCGGTCTGGTGGAGAATATGGCATGGTTCACTCCCGCCGAACTGCCCGAGAACCGCTACTACATCTTCGGCAAGGAGGGCTGCAAGCAGCTGGCCAAGGAGATGGGCTGTCCGTTGCTCGCCCAGATTCCTCTGGTGCAGAGCATCTGCGACAATGGCGACGCCGGTACTCCCGCAGTGCTCAACACCGAGAGCCAGACTGGTCAGGCGTTCCTCAACCTGGCCCAGGCGGTGGTGACAGTGACCAACCGACGCAACAAGGAGCTGCCCAAGACCCGCATCGTAGACATCAGCAAGAAGTAATCTACACCCCTATACAATATGACAATCCCTGTCTCTCCATCCGATGGATGCCAGAGACAGGGATTGTCATTTCTGCACTGCCGCAATTATCCTTCCTTACCCGACTGCTTGCAGCCTATTGCCTCCTTGGTCTTCTGCTTGAGCATTTCGAGGCGTTCGTAGGCGTGGGTGTGGGTGTGGATAATCTGCAGACGATAGACCACGCAGGTGGCAAAGAAGTATATGGCCACCTGAACCCACAATGCCATATATTCGGTGGTGATGTCGTCGAGCGTGCCTCCCATGCTGTTGAGCGTGAGGAAGCCCCTCACGCCGAAGGTCGACGGGAAGAGCAGCGACACGCCTTTCCACACGCCGGGAATATTGCTTACGGGCCAGCTGATGCCCGTCATGAAGAGCAGAGGTACCGAGGTGAACACCACAAGCAGCATCACATTCTCGCGATAGCGCACCAGACACGACAGCATCATGCCAAAGAAGATGCAAGCCAGCAGATAGGGCACCATGAGGGCCAACAGCGGACCGCCCTGGGCCAGGGTGGTGAAGTGGAAGAAGCGGGGAACGCAGAGGGTGATATAGGCACCCGCCACGGCATAAATCATGAAGTAGCACATCGCCTTTCCCAGCACAATACGGAAGATGCCGTTGTGATGGCTGGTAATGGGCACGAGGTCCTGATAGCGGTTGTTCTCGCGGGCAGTACCTGCCGCCAGACCGATGCCCAGGAGCAGCGACTGCTGGAGTATCAGCATGAGCACACCGGGCAGGATGGCGTTGCCATAACCACCCGTGGCATTGAAGATGGGCACCTCGTCGAAGTCGAGCGGACGGGTGGCTATCTCTTCATCGCGGGCGGTAAACGAGTTGGAGCCCGCTATCTGTATCTGGCTTCCCATCTCCATCGACACAGCCTGCGCCGACTGGAGTATAGCCTTGTAGGTGAGCATCAGACTCATGTCGCAGTACACGCCCACATGTGCCTGTTCGCCCCGATGCAGTTTCGTGGCGAAGTCTGATGGAAAATAGAGTATGCCGTGGGCCTTCTGGTGCCCCACCACCTCACGCGCCTCCTCGAGGTTGTTGCAGTAGTAAGCCACGCGTACCCCCGAACAGGCATCGACCTTGCGCACAAACTCGCGGCTGTCGTGGCTGTGCGACAAGTCTACTATGGCTACGGGCACCTTGTTGACCACCTCGTTGTTGTATATCCATGAGTAGAGCACAGGGTAGAACAAGGGCAGGAAGATGAAGAACAACAGCACGCCCTCGTCGGCAAATACCGACCGCATCTCCTTGGCCCAGATATGACACATGTCATAGATGCCTTGTTTGATTTGTGAGATAAGACTATGGTCTCCGTTCATAATCATTTAGGGTATATAGACATATTCCTGCATGGCCCTGCGCAGGTTGCGCACGGTAAACAGCGGCAGCAGCATGAACAGCACCAGAGCCGCGACGTTGATTGCGCAGTCGGCAAGGGGGAATGCGTTGAATATGCTTATTTTATATATCATGTAGTAGTGGCGCAGCGGGAAGAGCTGTGCCATGGCTTCTATCATCGAGTCCATGGCGAACACGGGATAGGTGGCTCCGCACACCGAGAAGCTCAGCACCGCCCACAGCGAGCAGATACTCATCGACATACGCAGCGACGGCATCAGTCCGAAGACAAACACGCCGAAGCACTGGCTTGCCACCACCGAGAGGAAGCCATCGAGCAGTATCGGCACCACGCCTCCAGGATAGGGGAAGTCCAATATATAATAGATGTAGAAGTCAAACCCATAGAACACCGTCAGAAAGACGAGCGTATGGGGTAGCAGCTTGCCTGCCAGAGCCACCGGCATGCTGTTGCCCGCCATCTTGAGCCACTCGTGCGAACGCTTGAACTTGAGTTCGGTGCCGATGGAGTATGGGGTGATGAGGAATACAAACAACAGCAGCAGTCCGGGTACCATGATGGTCGAGAGATACACATTGTAGTTGGCCCAGGGGTTGCCTATCATGTGCATGTCGAGGGCTATGGGCTGCAGGAAAGCCTGTATCTCGCGCTCGGTCTTGCCCAGAGCCGACAGCTTAGCCGAGCCTACTGCCGCCGAGCCCAGCGTGCAGATGGTCTTGAGGTCCTTGAAGAGCGTCGAGCCCGCCAGGAGCGTCACCTGGCTGTAGTAGAATGATATCTTGGGCTGGCGTGCCGACACCATGCCGTCGGTGGTACCCTTTGGGATGAGCAGAAAGGCATAGATGTCGCCCTCCTGCACCGCGCGGCGCGCATCGTTGATGTTGGCATAGTGCGCCACCACCTTCGTGGTCTGAAAGGCATCGAGCCGGCGTATCAGCGCCCTCGTTGTGGCGGTATTGTCCTGGTCTACCACTCCCACCGGCATGTTTACAGGCTGTCCCTCGGTCATGAGTGAGGTGAAGAACACCACCACCAGCACCGGGAACACTACCATGCAAAACGCATAGATGGGATTGGAGCGCAGGATGCCACACTCGCGCAGGGCTATCCGATATATCTGCTTTATCATAGTGTCTGTGCCTCTCAGTCTTTACGGATAAGGCTCATACCCGGACGCAGGCCCTCAAACTTGCCCACTGGGCGAGCCTTGACTTCAAATGTCTTGAGGTCATACTGGCCGTTGGTCTTCGTGGCCTTCCACACGGCGTAGCTTCCCTGGTCGTGTATATAGTACACCTTGAGTTCTATGTCCTTGCCGAATGCCGGACAGTAGGCGGTGAACGTGTCGCCAATCTTCATGCCGCCCAACTGGTCTTCGCGGATATTGAATGTGCCCCATACGTCGTTCATCATCGAGATGCTCATGATGGGCGAGCCCAGTCCCACGAGTTCTCCCACCTTGGGATATACCTCGCTCACCTCGCCCTCTACCTGTGCCACCTGCACCGTCTCGCGCAGCAGCGAGCTCACCACATCCACAGCGTTGCTGGCGGCCTGTGCGTTCATCGCAGCCACCTCGCGCTCCTGTTTGCGGGCTCCGTTCTTCGCCATTTCATACTGGCTCTCGGCAGCCTTTACCTGTGCCTCGGTCGCCTTGTACGCGGCAAAGGCTTCATCGCGCTTCTGTCCGCTTATGACGCCCTCGTTGTAGAGGTTCTGCATGCGGTTATAGGTTTTCTGGGCTATCTCGCTGGCAGCCTTGGCCTGCTGCATCAGCTGGTAGGCACCCTGTATCTGCTCCTGGCGTGCTCCGGCGTCGGTGAGGTCCTTGAGCGCCTTGGTCGCTTCGCCTGTAGCCTCGACCACTCGCTTCTGGGCGTCCATCTCGGGCACCTCGAGTATGGCGAGTGTATCGCCGACATGCACAAAGTCGCCCTCCTTGACTCTGAGTTCTACCACGCGGCCGGGCAGTTTGCTCGACACCCTGTATTCAGACACTTCGACCTCGCCCTGGATAATCTCCGGTTCCTGGCCGAGGGTGAGATAGCCGATGAGGGCCACGATGACCACCACTGCCGTAAATCCTACAACGGCAAGCAGTATGTTGTTATGTTGTGTTTTAGCTGACATAATCGTTTCAGTTTAATATACCTAATGCTTTTTTTACGTTTACTTGCGACAGTTTGACGCCCACCTCGGCGTCTATCTTCTGCGACTGTGCCATCTGCCATGCGGTCTGTGCCGCCATGACATCGGTGACCTCCATCACGCCTTCCTTGAATCCCAGGTTGGCACATCTCAGATTTTCTTCGGCACTCTTCATGTTCTCGTTGGCCATGTGGAACCGCTTGAGCGACTCCTTGAGCTTGAACTGGCTCTGTGCCACCTGTAGATTGACCTTCTCGCGCACATCGCTCAACTCCATCACGGCTATGCTGGTGGCTGTCTTGGCAGCGCGTATCTTGTAGCTGCTTTCAAACCAGTTCCACACGGGTACCTGTACCAGTACGCCTACGTTCCATACGCCGGCAAACTTGCGTTCAAACCCGTTGAAGACATTGGGGTTGCTCACCATGTATCCGCCGGTAAGTGCCACATGGGGCAGAGCGGCGGCGCGGATGAGGCGGGTGCTCTGGCGGCTCAGTTCAATGGCGTTCTCGAGCATCTGTATCTCTGGGCGCGCAGCATAGGTTGTGTCGGCTGCTTCATAGGTCTCTGTTATGACTGGGGCGAGTGTCTGCACGTTCTCGTCGGCGAGGGTTATCTCCCGGTCCATGGGCAGACCGCAGAGCTGGCAGAGCATCATCTTGGCCAGCGACAGGCCGTCCTCGACCTGGGTGAGCTGCATGTCGGCCTCGTTGACCTTGACATCGACCTTGAGTCCGTCGGCCTTGGTAGCCACGCCCTCTCTAATCATCTTCTTCACATCCTCGCTGAGCTTCTTAACCAGGTCGCGATAGCTCTGGGCCAACTGCTCCTTCTGGCGCAGCGACACCACGAGCCAGTAGGCCTGGTCTATGTCGTAGAGGGTGGTCTGCCGACGCAGTTCGAGGTCACTGGCAGCCATCTTCTCGCCGATGTCTGCCATCTTGTTGGCTGCGACGATGGCGCCGCCCATAAAGATGGGCTGTCTCACCATGACGGCTCCCGACCAGATGTTCTTGGTGTCGGTGCGGAAGGCGTCGTTGACCGCCTGGCCCAACTTGTTGCCAGCCTCAGCCAACTGTGGCGTGAGCTTGTTGAGCACGCCACCCAACTGCTGTGCCAACTCGGGCGTGATGACGCCCTGCTGAACCAACCCCGTTATCATCTGGGTGATATTGCCACCCACGGCTCCCGTGGCAGTCGTTCCCAGCGACCCGAAAGCGGTCTTCTGGTTGCTGTTGAGCAGCGATATCTCTTTGCTGAAATACTCATAGCCGCCCACGGCATCGACTTTGGGCAGATACTTGGTGCGCATCACCTTGCGGTTGTATCGCGCCACATCCTGCTTGAGCCTTGCCACATTGAGCTGCTTGTTGTTGCGCAGCGCCAGAGCCCGACAACTGTCGAGCGACAGCCCCTGCGCCTGAACCTGTGGCAGCCAGACGGCACATAACATTAATGATAATAATAGCCTTGTCATTTGCTCTCCTTTTTAGTCTATCGTAACGCTCTTGGAACCTATCATGTTGCCATCGGCGAAGATGCTTGCATGATAGGTGCCTTCGACCAGCGCCTGGGTGACATTCCAGAACAGTGTCACGGGGGTCTCCTGGCCGCCATATTCCACCACCTTCTTCATCGAAGCCTGCAGGGTGCGGTTTTCATAGCTGAATGAACCTGCGCCACCCAGCAGTGTGCCTGTGGGCGATGTCAGTCTTACATATACTGTCTTCATGCCGCTCTGGGCGGTGACGTTCTTGGCGAGTGCGAAGCTCACCTGGATGGCCTTGCACTTCCTTATCTTTCTTGTAGCCCTGCCTCGCTTGTCTAAGGGTGTGACGCTGATGCCTATAGCATCGAGCTGTGCGGCTATAGCGACCTTCTCCGAGAGCGTTGCTTTCTCCGAATTGAGTCCCTCTATCTGTCTGGTAGCCTCTTCATACTGTCCGCGCACACGGGTATTCTCGGCAGTAAGGTTCTGATTGAGTCGGTTGAGCGAGTCTATCTCCAACACATAGTTGCGCAATACGGCGCGCACGGTGGCCAGTTCCTTCTTCAGTCGGGCTATCTCTCTTGCGTCCGACGCTTTGGTATCCTTGAGTTCCTTGAGCAGCTGCTGGGTACGCTCCTGTTCGGCGGTGAGCTGGGCGACGATAGAGTCGTTGTTGATTTTGGTCTTCATCTCACCGTACTGATTGGCAAACTGCTGATACTCGTTCTCCATTTCCCGCTTGTCTATCTCGGCAAGTTCCTGCATAGCCTGGTTTTCCTGCCTCTGTTGGTTGAGGCTGAGAGCGAGATACACTATGCCGCCCACAAGGAGCAGACCTACGACGATTACGGGGATAAGAATTTTAGTCTTCATATATTGCACTGTGAATATTTGTTATGCGCTGCAAAAGTAAGCCAATTATCTGACTTATCAAATAAATCGTCAGACCAAATATATAATAATATGAAAAATTAGCACTTTTGTGGAAAAAAAGGCCAATCATTAATATTTGTTTGCAGTGGGCAGTTGCGGTGTATACCACCACTCTCAGCCCTCTCGGAGAGCCTGTTGCGGGCATGCCGATGACCGTCTCGAACTGGGGGCTGACGGCTGCCAAGACGCCCGCTATCATGACCCTATCCGTGGGACTGTCGGCGGGGTGGATAGGGGCATACTCGCCTACGCCAACCGTGGTCTGCGGGCTGGTGATTGTGCCGCCAGGCAACGCTATCGGCACTGTTGTCGTCACGATGACCAAGACTTATGGCATCCACCACGTTCGGCGGCGTGCTGACCATCATCATCGGCTCGTGCTTTGCGATACGAGGGCTCGTATCTTATGTCACGTGGGCTCGTGCCTATTGTCACGTGTGCTCGTATCAGAAGGTACGAGCCAGCCCATGCAACCTCCACGCCGCTGTCTGCAGTCGCCTGACTTCTGGAGATACCATCCTGCTCAATAGAGACAATCTCCACGCCGATAGAGGTACCCTCCAGCTTTCCAAAGGTACCCTCCAGCTCGCTAAAGGTACCCTCCAGCTGTCTGGAGGTACTCTCCACGATGCTGGAGACAATCGCGGTGGGCGTCATGCTGGTGAGGGTGGTTGGCACGATGCCTCGGAGAGTGGCAAAAAACTTTTCAAGATTTCGGGATTTTTCCTCCGCCGTTTGGGAGGAAAGTTGTATTTTTGCAAGATAATACTAAGGGTATTGCAAGATAGCTGTATTTTTTGCAAGATAATACTAAGGGTATTGCAAGATAGCTGTATTTTTTGCAAGATAATACCAAGGGTATTGCAAGATAGCTGTATTTTTGCAAGATAATACTCTAAAGTATTGCGAGATGATACTCTGAGAGTGTATGATTAACGACTAAAACATCGAAAGGTCATGAAGATTTTATTTCTGCTTCAGTTTACGAGCCTCTTGTCCATGCTTATCAATGCTATGTTATTGGGCCTTGGCAGCCTCCACGTGAGATGGAAGAACCGTCGTTATGAGCAGTCGCGCTGGATGCTGTTTGCAGCCATGCTGATACTGGCTGCCCACTTCCTGGCGCAGATGACCCTGTCTGTGAGAGCGTCGGGCGCCGACCTGGGTGCAGTGCTCAATCTGCTTGCCTATCCCCCGAGCTTTGCACTGATTGCTTTGTCCATCTACAACATCGAAGCCGTCCACGACAACCGCCGCCGCTTTGTCGCCGGCATCGTCGGGCTTTATGCCCTCATCGTCGTGTGCTACGCCATAGGCTACTGCTGCAACGGCAGCATGCGCATCGGCATGTGGATGTATGTGATGCTTGCCCTCTATATATGCCTTGTAGCCTACTGCATCTATAAGGCATCTCGCCAAATACTGCTCCGCCGCAAGCTGCTCGAGACCCTCACCGCCAACGACATGCTGCCCCATGTGCGCTTTGCCAAGACGAGCGTGGCGGTGCTGTTTGTAGCATTGATGACGATGCCCTTTGTCATCCTCTTCAACAAGATACTGGTCATCTATGCCCCCGTCATCCTGCTCGCCATATTCTTCTTTGTCCTGACATTCAGCAACCTGGGCTTCAACTACGTGCCCACCGAAGAGCTGGTCAACGATGACGAGGAGTCTGCCCGCGCAGCCGGAACCAATGGCACCGGAAGCCCGGCAGCCGCCACCTACAATCTGGCAGCCCTGCCGCCCGAGCGCGAGCGCATCGTCGCCGAGCGCTTGGACAAATGGTGCCAGGACAAGGGCTACCGCGACAGCAATGCTAACATGCTCACCCTCTCGCGCATGCTGCTCATCCCTCGGGCAGAGCTTACCCGCTACTTCGAGCAGAACCTGAAACTGTCGTTCCGTATATGGCTGAGCGAGATAAGGTTCAAGGCGGCACAGGAGATGATGCGCGACTACCCCGACTACAGCAATGATATCATCTCTGCCGAGTGCGGCTTCTCGTCGCGCACCCACCTCTACCGCATCTTCAAGAACCGCGCAGGCTGCACACCCACAGCCTGGAGAGAGAGGGGCTGCCCCATACTGCCGTCGCAGACAGGCGGCAGCGATGCCGACGGCAGTATGTAACCACCGGCGGCTGTAGCCCTCACCCCGACAGCCACCACCAACCACACGACTATGAACAGAATATTATATCTACTACTGGCGCTGTGCTGCTCGATGCAGATACAGGCGCAGAAGGTGGCTTTTGCCGGGGGCAAAAGCTACATGTACAGAGTGTATCTCAAAGACAAGAAGGGCGGAAGCTACTCGCTGCGCCACCCCGAGAAGTTTCTCTCTGCCAAGGCCCTTGCCCGCAGAGAGCGCCAGGGGCTGGCTGTCGACTCTACCGACCTGCCCGTATCATCCAAATACATAGGCACGCTGCGCCACGACGGCTATCAGGTGGTGGGCGGCAGCCGATGGAACAACACCGTGCTCATCGCCTCGCCCAAGGGCGACATCGCCCCCCGGCTCGAAGGGCTCAACTTTGTGACCCGCGTGGTGCGCGTCTTCGAGTCGCCCGACTCGGTGAGTCCCGTGAAGCCCTACGGCGTGGTGAAAGACACGACCAAGGCATCGGAGAGCGTCTATGGCAAGGCGCTGCCCCAGATAGCACAGCTCAACGGCGTGAAGCTGCATGAGGCTGGCTTCCGCGGAAAGGGCATGACCATCGCCATCATCGACGGCGGCTACATGAACTACACCCGTATACCCGCCCTGCGCGGTGTACGCGTGCTGGGCTGTCGCGACTTTGTCTACCCCTACCGCGACAAGATGGAAGACCTCTTGTCTCACGGCACTATGGTGCTGTCGTGCATGGCTGCGGTCGACTCGTTCCGCTACGTGGGCACCGCACCCGAAGCCTCCTACTATCTGCTGCGCTCGGAATACGGCCCCACAGAGAGCCTGATGGAGGAAGACTCATGGGCGATGGCTGCCGAGTATGCCGACTCGGTGGGCGTGGACGTCATCAACTCGTCATTGGGCTACGCCGAGTTTGACGATGCCACCACGAGCCACAAGTATGTGGACCTCGACGGCCGCCGCACGCTCATATCCAACACGGCATCGATGCTGGCCCAGAAGGGCGTGGTGCTGGTGTGCAGCGCAGGCAACTCGGGCCGCGACCGCTGGAAGAAGGTGACGCCTCCGGGCGACGCCATCGACGTGCTCACGGTGGGGGCTGTAGACAGCCACGGCCTGAACACGGTATTCAGCTCTATCGGTCCGTCGCAGGACGGTCGCGTGAAGCCCGACATCATGGCACGGGGCGGCATGGCACGCATCTTCAACGCAGCCGGCGTCAACGGTGGCGCCAACGGCACCTCGTTTGCCTCGCCCATAGCCTGCGGCATGGTGGCATGCCTCTGGCAGGCGCTGCCCGGCAAGACCGCTAAAGAAATCATCAGTCTGGTGCGCAGCAGCGCCGACCGCTATCTCACCCCCGATAACATCTACGGCTACGGCATCCCCGACTTCTGGCGTGCCTACCAACAAGGACGATAACCAATGGCGAGCGAGAGAACCTTCACGCTGCTGGAGCTCAACCACATGGTGCGCGAGACCATCGAACAGCAGATGGACTGCAAATACTGGGTCGAAGCCGAACTCTCCGACCTACACGACCGCAGCCACTGCTATATGGAGCTCGTGGAGAACGACCCCTTCGGCCCCACCCCTTTGGCCAAGGCCCGTGCGGTGTGCTGGGCCAACCGCTGGACGGCACTGCGCAGCAAGTTTGAACGCCAGACCCAGCAACAGCTGCGGCCTGGCATCAAGGTGAGGATGATGGTAACGCCCACCTTCCACGAAGCCTACGGTTTCGCCTACCAGGTGAGCGACATAGACCCCGACTACACCTTGGGCGACATCGTGCGCAAGCGCATGGAGATAATCCACCAGCTCAAGGAGGCAGGCATCTTCGACCTCCAGCGCGAGCTCGCGCTGCCCCGCTTTGCCCAGCGCATAGCCGTCGTCTCCAGCGCCCAGGCTGCCGGTTATGGCGACTTCTGCCACCAGATAGACGACAACAGCTACGGGCTGTCGTTCAGCCACGAACTCTTCGCCGCCATCATGCAGGGCGAGCAGGTGGAGCAGAGCGTGATAGCCGCGCTCGACCGCATCAATGCCCGCATAGACGAGTTTGATGTGGTGGTCATCATCCGTGGCGGTGGCGCCACCACCGACATGTCGGGATTCGACACGCTGGCGCTGGCAGAGAACGTGGCCAACTTCCCGTTGCCCATCATCACCGGCATAGGCCACGACCGCGACGAGTGCATACTGGACATGGTGTCACATATGCGGGTGAAGACACCCACAGCGGCAGCCGCCTTCCTCATAGACCATCTGAGCGAGGTCTATACCGCCCTCGTCAGCGCCCGCGAGCGCATCAGCCGTATCGCCGAGCGCCATCTCGCCTACGAGAAGATGAGGCTCAAGCAGCTCGCCGACCGCATCCCTACCCTCTTTGCCCTGACCCGCGAACGGCAGACCAAACGCATAGACGCCCTCGCCCACAGGCTGGACAGCGCCGCAACCCAACGCTTGGAGCGCGAGCGCCACAGGCTGCAGCTCGTGGCCCAACGCGCCCAGGCCCAAGACCCCATACACATCCTGCGCCGGGGCTACAGCATCACGCTGCACAACGGTCATGCCCTGCGCAGTGGCGATGAACTGGCCGACGGCGACATCATCGAAACACGACTGGAACAAGGAACCCTGAAATCAGAGATAAGGAAATGAGCAAGCAAATGAATTACGAAGAAGCGATGGCAAGACTGGAAACCATCGTGCAGCAAATGGAACAAGGCGAGCTCGACATCGACTCGCTCGCCAAGCAACTCACCGAAGCCAAGAAGCTGATCGCCCTGTGTGAGGCCAAGCTCACTGCTGCCAATGACAAAATAGACAAAATATTGGCAGGATAACAACTTTTTGCTACAGATGGTTGGCAAAGCAACAAATATTGTTTACTTTTGCACCCTGACAAGTAGAACGAATACTAAAACGATAGTAAAATGAAAGAATTAGATTGGGCAAATCTCAAGTTCGGCTATCTGCCGACCGATTACAATGTGCGCTGCAACTACCACAATGGCAAGTGGGGCGAGATAGAAATCAGTTCTGACCCCAACATCAACCTCTCAATGGCAGCTTCCAGCCTGCACTACGGACAGGAAGCCTTTGAGGGTCTGAAAGCCTACCGCTGTCCCGACGGCAAGGTGCGCGTATTCCGCGTGGAAGAGAATGCAGCCCGCCTGCAAAGTACCAGCCGCGGCATCATGATGCCCGAGGTTCCCACCGAGCTCTTTGTAGAGATGGTTGAACGCGTGGTACGCCTCAACCAAAAGTATATCCCCCCCTATGAGAGCGGCGCCACTCTCTATATCCGCCCGCTGCTCATCGGCACCACGCCCTGCGTAGGCGTGCATCCCGCCGAAGACTATCTGTTCCTCATCTTCGTTACCCCCGTAGGCCCTTACTTCAAGGGTGGCTTCTCTGCCAACCCCTACGTCATCATGCGCGACTACGACCGTGCCGCTCCCCTCGGCACCGGTATCTATAAGGTGGGTGGCAACTATGCCGCTTCGCTCAAGGCCAACCACATAGCCCACGAAAACGGCTACGCCTCTGAGTTCTACCTCGACGCCAAGGAGAAGAAGTATATCGACGAGTGTGGTGCTGCCAACTTCTTCGGCATCAAGGACAACACCTATATCACTCCCAAGTCGACAAGCATCCTGCCCTCTATCACCAACAAGAGTCTGATGCAGATAGCCGAAGACCTGGGGATGAAGGTAGAGCGACGCCCAATTCCCGAGGAAGAGTTGGAGACATTTGAAGAGGCAGGAGCCTGCGGTACCGCAGCCGTCATCTCGCCTATCTCTCACATCGACGACTTTGAGACCGGCAAGAAATACTTCTTCGGCAACGAGCCCGGCCCATGGTCGAAGAAGCTCTACGACACCCTCCGCGGCATCCAGTACGGTATACTGGAAGACAAGCACGGATGGACACGCGTGATTATCGAGTAAGAACACAACCATAACAACATACACCAGCCCACAGATGGTCATACCTCTGTGGGCTGGTGTCGTATATATAAAGGTATAAACGCCGGGGCAAACCAGCCGGCATGGCTGGCAGACGGCCTTTCAGGCTACCACCATGGGCAGCCCGTTATAGCGCAGCCAGACAGCGGTCAAGATGGTCTATGTCGGCATCGGTGGTCGCCCAGCTGGTGACAAAGCGGCAAGTGAGGGTGCCGTCGGCATGGCGCTCCCATATCTCAAAAGCCACCTGGGCGATGAGGGCATCGTACTGGCTGGGCGAGAGGATGACAAACTGCTGGTTGGTGGGCGAAAGGCAAGCCATAGGGATGGCGTGACGGGCAAAGACCTCCTTGAGGCGGGCTGCCATCGCTATGGCGTGGCGCGAGAGACGCAGGTAGAGGCCGTCGGTAAAGAGCGTGTCGAACTGGATGCCGAGCATGCGCCCCTTGGCCAACAGCGCGCCGTGGCGCTTGACGGTGGTAAAGAAATACTTGGGCGCGCTGATGCCGGTAAACACCACTGCCTCGCCAAACATGGCTCCCACCTTGGTACCGCCGATATAGAACACATCGCAATGGCGTGCCAAGAAGGGCAGGTCGTAGTCGCAGGCATCGGACATGAGTCCATAGCCCAGGCGTGCACCGTCGATATAGAGTCTGAGGTGGTGGCGGCGGCACGCCTCGTAGAGGTTGGCGAGCTCGCTGCGGGTGTAGACCATGCCCAACTCGGTAGGCATGGAGACATAGACCATGCCCGGCTGCACCATGTGGGGCGCCGTCTCGTCGGCAGTAAAGGTGTCCATGAAGCGGTCGAGTGTGGCGGCAGTGAGCTTGCTGTCGACGGCGGGAAGCGTGATGACCTTGTGTCCGAAAGCCTCGACCGCTCCCGATTCGTGTACGGCGATGTGGCCCGTCTCGACCGTGATGACCGCCTCGCAGCCCATGAGCAGCGAGTCGATGACGGTGGCATTGGTCTGGGTGCCACCGATGAGGAAGAAGACATCGGCATCGGTCATCTGCACTGCCTCGCGTATGCGCCTGATGGCCGACTGGCAGTAAGGGTCAGAGCCATAGCCTGACGTACGGTCGTCATTGGTATCGGCAAGACGACGGAGTATCTCGGGGGTACATCCATTGTTGTAATCACTCTCAAAAGAAATCATAATCTATCGTGTTGTAAAGTTGTCATCTATACTCTCCCCCGTCGCAGACCGACGGAGCAGGACACGGGGACGGGTGGCTGCCGACGGAAAGGCGAGGGTGGTGGGTGCAAAAGTAATGAAAAGCAGAAACATAACCAAGGCAATGGCTGTCAATCTGTGTCCCGACAGCAGGTATCGGCATACTTTTATGCCGTAGAGGGTATGATTTGTGAGGCAGTCGTCTGATTATTTGACACAAATTGTGTAATTTTGCATCAAAAACAAGATATGGGCAAAGGTAAATTAGCCAAATTTGCGGATATGGAAGCGTTTGAGAACGTGTTTCAGTATCCTTTCTCGGTCATAGACAACGTGCCTTTTGAGATGAAGGGGCACTGGCGCGACATGTACTTCAACAACTCCAACCCGATAGTGCTCGAACTGGGCTGCGGACGCGGCGAATATGCCGTAGGGCTGGCCCGCAAATATCCCGACATCAACTTCATAGGCGTGGATATCAAGGGCGCGCGCATGTGGACGGGAGCCAAGCAGGCTCTGGACGAAGGGCTGAAGAACGTGGCTTTCCTGCGCACCAATATCGAGATAATAGACCGCTTCTTCGACAAGGACGAGGTGCAGCAGATATGGCTCACCTTCTCGGACCCTCAGATGAAGCACGTGCGCAAGCGCCTTACCTCGACCACATTCATGACCCGCTACCGCCGCTTCATGGAGGATGGCGGACTGGTGCATGTCAAGACCGACTCCAACTTCCTCTATACCTACACCCGCTGTATGGCTGAGCACAACCAGCTGCCCATCCATGTGGCTACCGCCGACCTCTACCACACCCCGGGTATGGACGAGCGGTTGCTGAGCATACAGACCTACTATGAGTCGATGTGGATGGAGCGTGGCATAGACATCAAGTATATCTGTCTGGGTCTGCCGCGCGAGGGCGAGCTCTCCGAACCCGATGTGGAGATACCCATGGACGAGTATCGCAGCTACCACCGCGAGAAGCGCAGCCCCAAGGAGACAGCAAAGTAAGCACGACGACAACGGCACAAGATGCCAGCCCCGCCAAGCGGATGGGGCGAACGGCGACTACACCTTATTATATATATAAGACACCAGCCCACAGATGGAAGTTCATCTGTGGGCTGGTGTCGATATAGGGGGATGGGGTCTACAGCTGCTCGGCGGTCACAGGGAAGATGTAGAACTCGCGCACGGGGTCGTAGTCGACCATCAGCTGGTCGATAAATACCGGCGTGTCGAGCGCGCGTATCTCAATATCGTGGCTGTTGCGGGTGAGGTTGACATCGACGTTGACAATGACTTGTCCGCGCTGTTCGGCGGTCTGCCACTGAGGCGAATTGGCATCGGGGCGCACGCTCACTATCTGCGCCTCGCCATCGTCGACACGCACCGCCAGCCGTATGTCGTGGCCCAGATAGTCGGGCATGGCTATGGCAGCCACCCGCACGACGGCCTTGCCTCTGAGTTCGGAGAAGAAAGAGTAGGACAGGCTGCCACCGGGCGGCACCATCACCGCCTTCATGCTGTGGCCAAGCATAGAGACCGTCTGTACCCCCTGGGTGGCGCGGCGGAAATGGCAGGCGTTGCGGGTTATGGTATTGCCGACATCGAGATTGAACGGCTCGGGGCCCTGCTGGGCAAAGCGCTTGATGGCGTCGTGAGACAGCGGGCCGGGGAACTTAGGCTCTGCCATCAGGGGCATGTAGGCAAGAGAGAGGGTATGCTCCCACTTGCCGTCGAGCATGCCGGCAAACTTGCGGTTGAGCGCCAGCAGCTGCTGGTAGGCTTTCCAGCTACGCACGGCAGAGGACAGCGCCTCATCGTCGCGGACGAACGAACTGGGACGGCCTATATGGCGCGCCTCCTGGGCCTGCAACTGCTTGACCGCCATGAGCCATGCTGCCCTGACGGGATAGTCGACCCAGGCGAAGAACGCCTCGCTGCGCTCTTGGGGCACAAGGGCGGCAATGGGGGTGAGAGCCTTGACGAGAGCCTCGTAGTTGGCGAGATAGCGCTCGAGCTCGTTGCCAAAGGCATCGGCCATGAACTCGACATTCATCTGCTCGGGTCGGCGTATGCCCACGAGATGGTAATACTCGGTGAGCACGGGCAACAGGCGGTCGGCAGCCTGCTCGCCAAACTGCTCGGTAAGCCACGCGTGAAAGTGGGAGGGGATATTGGTGGCATTGACATAGGTGATGTTCCATGCCATATCCATGAAGAGCGAGAGCTGGTAAGCCACGGTGCGTGGATTGTCAATCCGGGCTACCCATTCGTGGCGGGCACCCTGGTCGTAAGCGGTCTTCATCTCAGCATAAATGCGGCCGGGCTGGGTAGAGGGGAGCCAGCGCTCACCAATCTCCATACACTTGGCGCCCCGACCGTCGCAGTCGGCATGGCGCAGGAGATTGCCACGGAGTCGCAGGAGAAGCTGGTGGAGGCGGTGACTGTCGAGGCCATGACCCTGGGCGACGAAACCACGCCGCGCCACCGAGGGCCACTGGATGGTAAGGTAGTCGGAAGCGAGAGCGAGATAGTGGCGGCGCAGGGGAGTGACATCGCCCCACCACGCCCACGGCGAGACACCCGCAAGGCGCGAGAGTTCAAGGATGCCATAGGCGGTGCCGTTGGCATTGCTGCCCAGCACCACGATATGTCCGCCCTCGACACAGATGGCAAAGGCATCGTCTTTGGCGATGATACGGTCGATAGGCACCTGGCGTCGCTGGAGCCGCCGGAAGTCCTTGTCGCGCATCTTGTCGAGCTCGAAAATCTCTATCACAGCCCCCGCACGATGCTCGGCTCGATGGCCGGTGACGGCGCGCATATCTTCGGCAAACATATTGAGCGCCATATCGACTACGCCCGTTCGCTTGCCCACAAAACTATATTCCACGCTGCCTCGCCCGCTGTACCAGACCACGTCCTTGGCCCACGAGGCAAGCACGAAGCAGCATAATAAGATGGTAAGTATATTCCTTTTCATTGAATACAAAGGTAGTATAAGCTGGGCGAAATACAAAACAAACTTGAGGTTTTTCTATTCGACCTCTTTAATCTTTACGGCAAGCGGCGTGAGGACAGGCTGCGTCTCAACAATGCCAAACGAAAAAACTTTTGATTTTTCTTTGCATTGTCTTCGACTTGCACTACTTTACAGCGGCGCCGTGAAGGTAGGCGGCACCTCAAGAATAAAAATAAACGAGTTTATTTTGTATTCTCTTCGGTTTGCACTATTTACGGCTCCCGCCGTGAAGGTAGGCGGCACCTCAAGAATAAAAATAAACGAGTTTATTTTGTATTCTCTTCGGTTTGCACTACCTTTGGATAAGGTAGGCTGCGTCTCAACAATGCCAAATGAAAAAACTTTTGTTTTTTCTTTGCATTGTCTTCGACTTGCACTACCTTTGCAATACATAATTATATATAATGGATAATAAGAAAGCTACGTTAGAATTGGGAACGAAGCCAGTAGGGCGGCTGCTGTGGCAGTTTGCCTTGCCAGCTATCATTGCCATGACCGCCTCGTCGCTCTACAATATCGCCGACCGCGTGTTCTTGGGACAGGTAGTAGGTCCGCTCGCCATATCGGGACTGGCCATCACGCTGCCCTTCATGAACCTCTCGGGAGCCTTCGGTGCCGCCATCGGCGTGGGAGCCTCGACCTCTATCTCCGTGAAATTGGGGCAGCGCGACTATGGTGTCGCCGAGAACCTGCTGGGCAATACCATTACGCTCAACCTGCTGGTGGGTATCGGACTTGGTGCCCTGTGTCTTATATTCCTCGACCCCATACTCTACTTCTTCGGCGCCAGCGAGGCCACTATCCCCTACGCCCGCGACTATATGCAGATAATACTCGTGGGCAATGCCGTGACCCACATGTATCTGGGTATGAACGCCGTGCTGCGGTCGGCAAGCAAGCCACGACAGGCTATGAACGCCACCATCTTCACGGTGGTGATGAACATACTGCTCGACGCGCTCTTCATCTGGGTCTTCGGTTGGGGCATACGCGGTGCGGCGTGGGCCACGGTAATCTCGCAGACGATAGCGCTGTGCTACCAGATGCGCATCTTTGCCAACAAGAACGAGCTGCTCCACCTGGAGCGTGGCATATACAGACTCAAAGCCAATCTGGTAAAGAATATCATCGCGATAGGCATCTCGCCCTTCCTCATGCAGAGCTGCGCCTGCGTGGTGGTGATATTCCTCAACAACCAGCTGGTGCGCTACGGTGGCGACCTGAGTGTGGGTGCCTACGGCATAGCCAACAGCATAGCCTTCATCTTCGTTATGTTTATCATAGGCCTCAACCAGGGCATGCAACCCATAGCAGGATATAACTACGGCAGCCGACAGATAGACCGTCTGGTACGAGTATACCACCTATCGGTAATGGCGGCTACGGCAATCATGGCGGTGGGATGGCTGATAGCCATGTTTGTGCCCCATCTCTGTGCCCGCATGTTTACCACCGACCCCACGCTCATCGACATGTCGGCACGCGCCATACGCATCATGATGCTGGTGTTCCCCTTTGTGGGCTACCAGATAGTGACGACCAACCTCTTCCAGTGTATCGGCATGGTGAAGATAAGCATCTTCCTCTCGCTGTCGCGACAGATGCTCTTCCTGTTGCCGCTCATCGGCGTGCTGCCCCTGTTCTGGGGCATCGGCGGAGTGTGGTATGCCATGCCCATCTCTGACTTCATGGCAACTATCGCCACCTTTGTCATCATGAAGATATATATCAGCAAACTAAAGAATAGCAACCCCGTAGCCACTAACAATCATGGACAATAACAACATCATCATCACCATAGGGCGGCAGATAGGCAGTGGTGGAAGCGCCATCGCCAAGATGCTCGCCGAGGAGTTCGGCGCACGCCTCTACGACAAGGAGATACTCAACCTGGCAGCACGCGAAAGCGGCTTCTGCGAAGAGTTCTTTGAAGAGAACGACGAGAAGAAGGGGTTCTTCAAAACTGCACTGCAGTTTCACTTCCCTCTCTTCACGCGCAACAGCTACTACAACACCGACTTCAACCAGGAGAACCTGTACCTCTTCCAGTGTGACGCCATACGCAAGGCTGCCTCGGAGGGCAGTTGCGTGTTCGTGGGCCGCACCGCCGACTATGTGCTGCGCGATATGGACAATGTGGTCAACGTGTTTGTAAGTGCCGACCTCGACACCCGCATCGCCGAGATAGCCCGCCGCCGCAACATCAGCGACGACGAAGCCCGCAAGTATATCAGCGAGGGTGAAAGCCGACGGGCGTCGTACTACAACTACTACACGGGCAAGCAGTGGGGACACTGTGAGAGCTACGACCTCTGCATCAACGCAGGACGGTTGGGCCACGAGGCTGCCACCAAGCTGATAGCCGACTACGCAAGACAGGTGATGGGACAGGCAAACGACAAGAGCCATGAGTAAGCGGATAGGCATCATCAGCGATACCCACGGATGCTGGGACGACAAGTACGAGACCTATCTCGGCGACTGCGACGAGATATGGCACGCCGGCGACATAGGCACCACCGAACTGGCAGACCAGTTTGAGGCCATGCGCCCCGTCTTCCGCGCCGTCTGCGGCAACTGCGACGGCGGCGACCTGCGTCGGCGCTATCCCGAGAGGCTGCGGTTCAAGTGTGAAGATGTGGACGTGCTCATCAAGCATATCGGCGGCTATCCGGGCCACTATGACCGCTCGGTCTTCAGTTCGCTCGTGGCTATGCCGCCCAAACTCTTCGTAGCCGGACACTCCCATATTCTCAAGGTGCAGTATGACCGCACGCTGGGAATGCTCCACATCAATCCAGGAGCAGCCGGTATGCAGGGCTGGCACGTAGACCGCACGCTGGTAAGGCTCACTATCGACGGCGACAAGATGAGCGACTGCGAAGTGATAACCCTCAATGATAGAAAACAACGATAAACCAACTAAAAAACATACCGATATGAAGACTTACCTTGTCACGGGAGCCGCCGGGTTCATCGGCGCCAATTTCATCAAGTATCTACTCTATAAGAAGTATGCCAACGACGACATACGCGTGGTGGTGCTCGATGCCCTCACCTATGCCGGCAACCTCGGCACCATCAAAGACGACATCGACAACCGTCGTTGCTTCTTCGTCAAGGGCGACATACGCGACCGGGAGCTCGCCGACAGACTCTTCAGCGAATACGATATAGACTATGTGGTAAACTTTGCCGCCGAGAGCCATGTGGACCGCTCTATCGAAGACCCGCAGCTCTTCCTGAGTGTGAACATCCTGGGCACGCAGAACCTGCTCGACGCCGCCCGCCGTGCGTGGGTTACCGGACGCGACAGCCAGGGTTATCCGGCATGGAAGCCGGGCAAGCGCTTCCATCAGGTTGCCACCGACGAGGTGTATGGCTCGCTGGGCGCAGAAGGCTACTTCACCGAGGAGACCCCACTCTGCCCCCACAGTCCCTACTCGGCGTCCAAGACCTCGGCCGACCTCTTTGTGATGGCTTACCGCGACACCTACCACATGCCCGTGTCAATCACCCGCTGTTCCAACAACTACGGCCCCTATCACTTCCCCGAGAAGCTGATACCCCTCATCATCAACAACATCCTCGAAGGCAAGCCGCTGCCCGTCTACGGCGAGGGCCTCAACGTGCGCGACTGGCTCTACGTGGAAGACCACTGCAAGGCGATAGACCTGGTGGTGCGCCAGGGTCGTGAGGGCGAGATATACAATGTGGGCGGTCACAACGAGATGCGCAACATCGACATCGTGAAGCTCATCATCAGCACCATCCATGACATGATGGCCGAAGACAAGCAGCTGCGCAAGGTGCTGCGCAAGCAGGTAATCGGCGACGACGGCGAGATAAGCATAGACTGGATTAACGACAGCCTCATCACCCACGTGGCTGACCGACTGGGCCACGACCAGCGCTACGCCATCGACCCCACCAAAATCAAGAATGAACTGGGATGGTACCCAGAAACCCGCTTTGCCGACGGCATCGTCAAGACCATCCGCTGGAACCTCGAGAACCAGGACTGGATTAAAGACGTCACATCGGGAGACTATCAGAAATACTACGAACAAATGTATGGCAACCGTGGATAATTCCACCTTATTATATATATGACAATGAAAAAGATAATGCTGCTCGGCTCGGGCGAGTTGGGCAAAGAATTGGTAATAGCTGCCAAGAGAGCCGGTCTCTACGTGGTGGCGTGTGACAGATACGACAACGCTCCCGCCATGCAGGTGGCCGACGAGAGAGAGATATTCAGCATGCTCGACGGTGATGCCCTCGCTGCCGCCGTGGCGCGCCACAACCCCGACATCATCGTGCCCGAAATAGAAGCCATACGCACCGAGCGACTCTTCGACTTCGAGGCGCAGGGCATACAGGTGGTTCCCAGCGCCAAGGCAGTAAACTACACGATGAACCGACGCGCCATACGCGACCTGGCATCAAGAGAGCTGGGTCTGCGCACCGCCAAATACTTCTACGCCAAGACCTTTGAAGAGTTCAAGAGCGCTGCCGACGCCATAGGGTTCCCCTGCGTGGTCAAGCCGTTGATGAGCTCGTCGGGGCACGGCCAGAGCTACGTGCACAATGACGACGAACTACAGCAGGCGTTTACCGAAGCGATGGAGGGAAGCCGTGGCGACGTGCGCGAGGTAATCATCGAAGAGTTTATCGACTTCGACAGCGAGTTTACCCTGCTCACCGTCACTCAGAAAAACGGCAAGACGCTCTTCTGCCCGCCCATCGGACACGTGCAGAAGGGCGGCGACTACCGCGAGAGTTGGCAACCCTACCAGATAGCGCCACAGGCACTGGAGCAGGCACAGCACATGGCTGCCGAGGTGACACGCGCGCTGACAGGCTATGGCCTCTGGGGCGTGGAGTTCTTCCTGACCAAGCAAGGCGAGGTAATCTTCTCTGAGCTGTCGCCCCGTCCCCACGACACCGGCATGGTCACCCTCGCCCACACCACCAATCTGAGCGAGTTTGAGCTGCATCTGCGTGCCTTTATGGGTTGGAATATCCCCGCCATCCACCTCGAACACGCCGGCTGTTCGGCCGTGATACTCTCGCCGACGGAGTCTTCCCAACCGCTCGACTACCACTTCGACGAGGCTATGGAGGAAGACCGCACCCGTCTGCGTATCTTCTGCAAGCCCGAAGCCCACGTAGGCCGCCGTATGGGTGTCGCCCTCTGCTATGGAGAGTTGGGCGACGACATCGACTGTCTGCGCGAGAAAGCCAAGCGTGTGGCCAAGACCGTGCTGGGCACCGACCCTTATATGAAAAAGTAAGATGATAGGAAAGATAATCAGCCTGAGCAAGATAGCCGACCCTCGGGGCAACCTCTCCGTGGCCGAGCAGATGAAGGACATCCCCTTCGAGGTAAGCCGTGTCTACTGGACCTACGACATCCCTGCCGGCAGCCATCGTGGAGGTCATGCCCACCGCCACTGCCGTGAGTTCATCATCGCTGTGAGTGGCGCGTTCAGCGTAAGCCTGGACAATGGCACCGAGCGTGAGACCTATCAGCTCAACCGTCCTTACCAGGGGCTACTGGTAGATACCGGCATCTGGCGCACTCTCGACGAATTCTCGTCGGGAGCCGTATGTCTGGTGCTTGCCGAAGACCCCTACGACGAGGCCGATTATATCTATGACTACGAAGAATACCTGCAGAGCAGACGATGAGATGTTTGAGATAAGAAGATATACCGCCGACGACCGCAAGAGCTGGGACGGTTACGTGCGCCGTGCACGCAACGCCACCTTCCTCTTTGAGCGCAACTATATGGAGTATCACGCCGACCGCTTTGATGACTGGTCGCTGATGTTCTATCGCCAAGGCAGGCTCTACGCCCTGCTCCCCGCCCACCGTCGCGACACCACGCTTATCTCTCATTATGGCCTCACTTATGGCGGACTCATTATGGACATCCATGTCACCATAAGCGACACCTGCCAGCTCTTCGCCTGTCTCAACGACTATCTGCGCCACGAGGGCTTTACCCGTGTGCTCTACCGCCCCATCCCCTGGATTTATCATGTTCATCCCTCCGAGGAAGACCTCTATGCCATCTTCTGGCAATGTCATGCCCGGCTCGCCCTCCGCAACATCGGCACCGCCATCAGCATGCCCCAGCATCTGCGCTGGCGCAAAGACCATCTGCGGCGGTTGCGAAAAGCCCACGAGAACGGCGTGACCGTGAGGGCCAATGCGTCCATAGCCGAGTTCTGGCCTATACTCACCGACAACCTGCACAAGCGCTTTGACGCCAAACCTGTGCATACGCTCGACGAGATGCTCCTGCTGCAGAGCCGGTTTCCCGACAACATCATCCAGTATAGCGCCTACCGCGAGGGACACATCATCGGCGGCATCACCTTCTACATCTCGCAACAGGTGGTGCACGGCCAGTACAGCGGAACCAACGACGAGGGCAAGGAGTATGGAGCCATGGAGGCTATCTACGAGCAGGTCATGTACCAGGACTACAAGGACTGGCCCTACCTCGACTTCGGCAGTTCTACCGAGGAGCAAGGCAGCGTCATCAACGCCGGACTCATCGCCCACAAGGAGGGCTATGGCGGCCGGGGTGTGGTCTACGACACTTATGAATGGGAGTTATGATAGAATACTTGAACCTGAAACGGATGACGGCGATGCATGCCGACGAAATCGCGCAGGCGGTGACCGGCGTGGTCAATGGCGGACGCTACCTGCAAGGCGATGCCACGCGGGAGTTTGAGCACGACTATGCCCAGTATATCGGCACGCGCCACTGCATAGGCTGCGGCAACGGGCTGGATGCGCTCACGCTGATACTGCGCGCCTATATCGAGCTGGGACGACTGGCCGAAGGCGACGAGGTAATCGTGCCTGCCAACACCTATATCGCCTCGATACTCGCCGTGACAGAAAACAGGCTCAAGCCTATCCTGGTAGAGCCCGACATAACCACCTACAACATCGACGCCAACCTGATAGAGCAGGCCATCACTCCCCGCACCCGCGCAGTGCTCATCGTGCACCTCTATGGCCGATGTGCCTACTCCCCGCAGATAGCAGCAATATGCCGCCGACACGGGTTGCTGCTGATAGAAGACAACGCCCAAGCCCACGGATGCCGCTTCGGCGACGCGCACACCGGTGCCCTGGGCGACGCAGCCGGACACTCGTTCTATCCAGGCAAGAACCTTGGCGCCCTGGGCGATGCCGGAGCCGTGACCACTGATGACGACCGTCTGGCAGCGACCGTCAGAGCCATTGCCAACTATGGCAGCCATAAGAAATATGTATTTGATTACTGCGGACGCAACAGCCGTATCGACGAGATACAGGCGGCGGTGCTCCGCGTGAAGCTCCGCTATCTGGACCGTGACAACCAGCGTCGCAAGGATATAGCCAGCTATTATCTGGACCATATCCACAACACGCTTGTCGCTCTCCCTGCGGATAGAAACAATGACAGCGTATGGCATATATTCCCCATACGCTGCAATGACCGTGATGCGTTGGCGCTGCACCTCCTCCAACGGGGTATCCAGACGCTTATCCACTACCCCATCGCTCCACACCGCCAACGCTGTTATCTTGCGTGGAGCCATCTCTCACTGCCCATCACCGAGCAGATACATGCCCAGGAACTGAGTCTGCCGCTGGCACCTTATCTCTCAGACGAGGAGTGCCGGCAGGTAGCCGAGGCCGTCAGCGACTACTCGCCATCAAACGGGAACAGACCGTAGAGCTCGGCGTCGATATTGTCGGTGATGGTCTTGAAGTCTTCCACGCTGTTCTCAAACTGCAGGGTATCGCCATCCACAATCATGAGCTTGCCCTTATAACCGGCAATCCATTCCTCGTATCTCTTGTTGAGACCCTCGAGATAGTCGATGCGGATGGAGCGCTCGAAGTCGCGCCCGCGCTTCTGGATATGCGACACCAGGGTAGGTATGGACGAGCGGATGTAAATCATCAGGTCGGGCAACTTGACAAGCGACATCATCAGGTCGAAGAGGTCGGTGTAGTTGTCAAAGTCGCGGTCGCTCATCATCCCCATATCGTGGAGGTTGGGCGCAAAGATGCGCGCGTCTTCAAAGATGGTGCGGTCCTGGATGATGGTGTCCTGGCTCTTGGCTATCTCCACCACGTCGCGGAAACGCTTGTTGAGGAAATAGATTTGCAGGTTGAACGACCAACGGTCCATATCGGCGTAGTAATCGGCCAGATAGGGATTGTTGTCGACGGGCTCGAAATGGGGAATCCACCCATATCGCTTGGCGAGCTTCTTGGTAAGCGTGGTCTTACCGCTGCCTATGTTTCCGGCTATTGCTATATGCATAGTTGTATAGAGTTTTTATTCGTTGTCTGTGAATGGAAGTGTACCCAGTTCCAGCGCACTGTCCACGCGCTCGATGATGCGGGCAAACTTGTCGGGGTCGTGCTGGAAGTCGTTGTCGTCGGCCTCTACCACCAGCACCTTGCCCTTATACTTGTTGAAGATAAAGTCCTCGTAACGCTGGTTGAGGTTCTTGAGATACTCCAGCTGCATCGTCTGCTCATAGGCACGGCCACGCTTTTGGATGTTCTTCACCAGATGGGGCACCGAGGCGCGCAGATAAATCATCAGGTCGGGCAGCTGGGCCACGTCGGTCATAATCTCAAACAGTTCCATATAGGTCTCATAGTCCCTGTCTGAGAGGTTGCCCATATCCCGGTTGTTGGCGGTAAATACATAGACGCCCTCATAGATGGAGCGGTCTTGCACGACGGTTCTGTCGCTCTTGCGTATCTCCAACAGGTCGCGGAAACGCTGTTTGAGGAAATACACTTCAAGACAGAACGACCATCGGGCTATGTCCTTATAATAGTCCTCAAGGTAAGGATTGATATCCACCGGCTCGAAGCGTGGTATCCATCCATAATGCTTTGCCAACATTGTGGTAAGCGTCGTCTTGCCGCTACCTATATTGCCTGCTATCGCTATATGCACGTTAGTGTAGGTTTTTATCGTGGTTATTGATAAATCTGTACTGCCCGGCGCCATCTCTATTGGCGCAAACGCTGTGCAAAGATAACCATTTATATATAAAAAAAGGTAGCGGAATAGAAAAAAAATTAAAAACAGTCTACCAATCGGGATATTATATTTATCTTTGTAATCGTAACAGAGTACATTATTCACCATTAAACCTTATAGATATGAAGAAAATCAATGTCACCGTCGTAGCATGGTTGCTTCTGGGCAGCCTCACCATGAGTTCGTGTATCGGCTCGTTCACCCTCTTCAACAAGTTTGCCAAGTGGGAAACGCAGATGACCAGCAACAAGTATGTCAACGCCATCGTGGGCTTCATCATCACTCCCTTTGTGGGCTCGGTATGCCTCTTGGGCGACGCGCTGCTGTTCAATACCATTGAGTTCTGGAGTGGCAGCAACCCCATCGCCGACATCGGAAAGACACGCACCATCATGGGTCAGGACGGACGCTACTATGCCGTGACCACCCTCAAGGACGGATATGAAATCAAGGCACCTACAGGCGAGGTGACCAATCTGAAATACAACAAGAAGAACAACTCATGGACCATGGAGCAGAACGGTGACGTGAAGGAAATCTTCCGCTTCAACGACGACGGCACCATCATGGCCACCGTCAACGGCGAGCCTCGCACCTACACCCTCGACGAAGCCGGAGTTTACCAGGCACGCATGGATGCCAACGAGGGCATGTATTTTGCCGTGAGATAGAATCACACCCTCTACATACAGACCATCTGGAGCAGCCCACCGCCACTGGCAGAGGCTGCTCCTTTTGGTTTCAGGCCTATAGAGCCTAAACGAATGTCCCACTCTCTGTCATGGAGAGTGGGACATTCGGATATGGAGGCACTGCCGTCCATACGGGGTTACCCTTCGGCGGTGAAGGATTTAATCGGTGGTGTCGGCGACATCGACATCGTCGAAGTCTGCATCGTCTTCGTCATCTTCGATGATGTCCTCGGGCACGGGCAGCTGACGGTCTATCACCGCATTGAAGGAGACAATGGTCTCGCTACGCGACAGGCCCAGCGGCTGCAGACGGTCATGGATAATGTTGAGCAGATCATGGTTGGTACGGGCATAGAGCTTGATAAACATGTCATAGCCACCCGTGGTGTAGTGACACTCGGTCACCTCGGGTATCATTCTCAACTTCTCTACCACATCATCAAAGGTGGCGGGGTCCTTCAGGTAAAGGCCCACATAAGCACAGGTCTCATAACCCAGCTTTTCGGGGTCGATTACATACTTGGAGCCCTTGATTAAGCCCATCTTTGTCATCTTTGCAATGCGCTGATGGATGGCAGCGCCACTCACATTACAGATACGAGCGACCTCAAGAAAAGGCATGCGTGCGTTATCGGCCACCAAGTTCAGGATCTTCTTGTCCAGTAAGTCTAAATTACGATATGCCATAGCAAGTTATATTTTACTTGCAAAGGTACTAATTTTTACCGCAATTTACTCTGTTTCCACGCAAAAAAGTTACAAAATAACAGCGTTAACGTTTTTTGTCATTGGCAGTATAGATAACTCTCGTAGCATGGGCGCTGCGAAGAGCGTCCTTGACCTGGCGCAGCAGACTCATAGGGATATGGCGGTCGGCTTTGATGACGACCAGATGGCGCTGCTGTTCGGCGGGCGTCATGCGGCTGCGCTCGGCAGCCACGAGGGCCGACAGCTGACTGGCATCGACCATCCTGTCGCCCAACTGTATCTGGGGCTGGGCGCCAGGCCGCTCTATGGGTGTTCCCACGTAGATATAGGTCACACACTGGCGACTCTGCTGGCGGGAGAGGTGAGTGCCCTGGGGCACATCATAGCGCACACGCACGGCATTGGTCTGCATGTGGGTCACTATCATAAAGAAGAAGAGCACGGTGAATATCAGGTCGGGCAGAGACGAGGTGTTCAGCTCGGGCACTTCACGGCGGCGGCGACGGATGATGCTCATGGGCGACTACCTCCTTTCTCCATATAGTTTTCGACGATGCGCTGCGGACAAGCCTGTCTCACCTGGTCGCGCTCGGCGGCGGTGCAGCCCTTCATGGGGCGCCCATAGCGTCGGCGGGCTTCGGCGTCGCGCAGCTGGCGGTAGGCTTCGACGATGCTGTTCTGCAGCTGGAAGTAAGCCTGATACTCGGCATCGGGGTCTATGTCGATGGCGATGATATGGCGCAGCCCACGGCTCGTCACGTGCTGCTCCACGCGCGCTGCGACATCCTTGTCGGCCACAGGCTTGCCATCTACCGTCACCGTGCCATTGGCAGCCAGCGCGAAGGTGAGCACGTCGCGGCGGTCCACCTCTGTCGGGGTCTGCTCGGCAGGCTCCATAGGCGGCAGCTGGCGCACCAGGCCCTTGTTCTGGTCCATCGACGTGGTGACCAGAAAGAAGATGAGCAGCACAAACGAGATGTCGGCTGTCGAGGTGGTATTGAGGCCGAACGAGCGGCGGTGACGACGGGCAAACATGATGGTTTTCTATCTTTTTTCTTTGACTTTCCTGCTCTTGACTACTGCCACGGCGACCACAGCAGCCACGATGAGCGCCGTGCCGGCGTAGATGAACATATCGGCGACTCTCAGCCACAGTCCGTCGGCAAAGCGGGCACCGTTAGCCATGATGGGGACGCTGCTGCCCAGGGCAAAGCCTATCGCCAGCAGAGCCACCGTGCCGAGAGCCACCGCCATCACGATGCGGCGTGCAGGGATGCCGTTGGTCAGAGGCTGCGACTTCACGCCACGACGGCGCACTACCATCAGCCACAGGGCGGCGACGACGGCAGCCACCATCGTCAGCTCTACAAAGGCGATGAGCAGCGGGGTGAGCAGCGGCGCGCTGAAGGTGGGGTCGGTAGCCAGCGGCAGGTCATAGCCGATGAGCATAAAGAGGGCATAGACCACCACAGCCAGACCTATCACTGCATAGAGCGCCAGGCGTGAGAGGGCTTCGGTAGGTTTGCTTCCGGTCTTCATGCTTGACCTCCTTTGTGTCGGGCTATGATGTCGAGCAGAGAGATGACGCTCTCCTCCATCTGGCAGGTGAGATGGTCTATCTTGGAGAGGATAAGGTTGTAGAACACCTGCAGCACCAGCGCCACGATGATACCGAAGATGGTGGTGATGAGGGCCACGCGCATACCCGATGCCACGATGGCGGGACTGATGTCGCCGGCGGCCTGGATTTGGTCAAAGGCCATCACCATGCCGATGACGGTGCCGAGAAATCCCAGCGAGGGTGCCATGGCGATAAACAGCACTATCCACGAGCAGCCGCGCTCGAGCTTGGCGGCCTGCACGCTGCCATAAGCCACGAGGGTGCGCTCAATGTTCTCCATAGGCTCTGCCATGCGCGAGAGTCCCTGGGCGCAGAGGGCTGCCACGGGGCCACGGGTGGTGGTGCAGAGCTCACGGGCGCCGTCGAGGTCGCCGCCTTCCACCTTGTCTTTGATGTCGGTCATGAGTCGCTTGGCGTCCACCTCGGAGAGTCCGAGGTAGATGATGCGCTCGATGCAGAACGCCAGGCCCAGCACCAGGGCGAGGGCGACGAGTGACATAAACCCGGCATTGCCCTCGATAAACTTGGTCTTGAGCATCTGGTGGAAGCTGGGTGCCTCGTCGTCGGCAATGGCCTGCAGGTCGTCGGCGCCGGCTGTCAGCGAATCGGTGGCGGCGAGGGTGGTATCGGCTGCTGTCACATCGGCGGCAGCAAGGCTATCGGCGGTCTGCGCCGTCGTGGGCACAGTCATCATGAGCATCAGGGCCATGCAGAGCCCCAGTATCTTTGTCATTGTCTTCATCATATATATATTAATAAGGTGCAAAAGTAGCGGTTTTGCCACGACAGACCAAGATTTTTTGTATAATCTTTGTAAACGCGCCCGTTTTTTTATTTCGCCGCCAGACTGTCCACGCGTTGCGGGGGCACGAGGCAAAGGTAGCGCAGCAGCCCTCTATCTTCATTTCCAACTGCGAATTATTGATTGCAGGCCGCGCCACAATCATGTCAAACCACGCTTTCACCATTTCACGCCTCGAAGTTAGGTTGGGGATGGTTGCGATGCCGTCTGTCGTGAGCATAGACCAGATGTCCAGTAGTCAGATTTATGCCAGCGACACATGTAGCCTATTGTGGATGGCACGCACCCATGGCAACTCTGTAGGAGGTGCGATTACATAGCCCAGGGCAGAGGTGCGAAGCGCCTCTACCCTGGGTCATGATACACAAAGAGATAACAACGCTGAACCAAAGGTCACCGGCGCAGCGCAGTGCGACGCGGAAAGGTAAAGTGTTGTGTTTAGCCGTAGGCGTTATTATCAGTTTGATGGTATTTCCCTACTCATTTCAGCCCATTATCCTGCTGCGGATAACGCCTGCGGCTAATCGCAACTCCTACAGAGTTGCCATGTTAGTGGGGCAGCTACCCAGGGTAGCGGTCTTCGCCCGCAACCCTGGGCTGGGGAAACGCAACTCCTACAGAGTAGCTGCTGCTTGTGGGCTCCTTGTTTGCAGTTGTTTTTGTACCGGCGACAGCCGGACTTTTTTTACCGCCAAAGGCGGACTTTTTGTTTTTGCGGCTTTTCAGCCTGCCGACAGGCAGGCGCGGATGGGGATGGCGGCGAATGGCCGAGAGCGTGCTCTCGACGACATTGCCGACACCCACAAACGCAAAGGGCGCAGCCCTGAAAAACCGCAAATCTTTTTGTATCTATATCACGCTGATTATGCATACTACAACCGCCTGCGACACTTTTTTCTTGCCATTTAGACTGACTATGTCTATAATTATGCGTACCTTTGCACCCATATATATAATAAGGTATGGCAAAACGGAGTGAAATATTGCTGGAAAAGATACGCATGGGCAACGCAATGACCATGCACGAGAAGTTGAGGTTGATTGTCGACCTCAGCGTACCGTCCATTCTGGCACAAATCACCACCGTACTCATGTTCTTCATCGACGCCGCCATGGTGGGACACCTCGGTGCGGCAGCCTCTGCCAGCATCGGACTCATCGAGTCGACCACCTGGCTCATGGGCAGTGTGATGGGAGCGGTATCTACCGGCTTCTCTGTCCAGGTGGCCCACTTCATCGGAGCCAACGACTTCGTGAGGGCACGCCAGGTATTCCGCCATGCCCTGGTGTGTGGCGCCGTGGTCAGCATGATGATACTGCTGGTGGGCGTTACCATCCACGGAGCACTACCCTACTGGCTGGGAGGCGGAGAGGACATCGCCGGCGACTCGTCGGCCTACTTCCTCATCTTCTCGTTGGCCATGCCCTTTATCCTGCTGTTCCACCTCAACTCAGCCATGCTCAAGAGTACGGGCAATATGCACATCCCCAGTCTGCTGAGCATCACGATGTGCATACTGGATGTGGTGTTCAACTACTTCTTCATCTACATCCTCGAACTCGGCGTACGCGGTGCCGCCATGGGCACCTTCTGCGCCTTTGCCATCATCTCGCTCACCATGATGTGGGTTGCCACGAGGCGCAACCGCATCCTCGCCCTGCGCCAGGACACCGCCCCCTTCACCTGGGTATGGCTCTATGTGCGCAACGCCCTGCGCGTGGGTCTTCCCATAGCCATCCAGTCGGCGCTGATGAGTGGTGCCCAGGTGGTAAGCACACTGATAGTGGCGCCATTGGGCAACGTGGCCATCGCCGCCAACTCGTTTGCCATCACTGCCGAGAGCCTCTGCTATATGCCGGGCTATGGTATCGGCGACGCAGCGTCGACACTGGTGGGCCAGACCTATGGAGCGCGACGCGCAGACCTGTGCCGCAACTTCGCCTATATGACCGTGGCACTGGGCATGGGCGTGATGGCAGTGATGGGTGTGGTGATGTATGTCTTCGCCCCCGAGATGATAGGCATGCTGTCGCCCGTCGAAGAGATACGCCGCCTCGGCACCGAGGTGCTGCGCATCGAGGCTTTTGCTGAACCTTTCTTCGCCGCTTCTATCGTCACCTACAGCGTGTGTGTGGGTGCCGGCGACACCATCAAACCCGCTCTGCTCAACCTGGTTTCGATGTGGTGCGTGCGTCTGACGCTTGCTGCCCTGCTCGCCCCCACCTATGGGTTGCGCGGCGTATGGGTTGCCATGGCGATAGAGCTCACTTTCCGTGGTACTATATTCCTCTTCCGCCTCTTCAAAGGCAGATGGATGAGGGGCCTCGCTACCGTCTGACAAGTCTATCGATAGCCATGTGCGCAAATATTGCGCAACTTTTTTTGACGAAAATCAAAAAAAATAAAGAAAACACTATTATATTTCACAGATTTTTAGTAGATTTGCTCACAAATTGTAGTTATTCTGTCATGAAAGACAGTGCAACCGCAATTGAAGACAGTTCGCCCGCACACCGGGAGAACTCCAACTAACGTGAATATAAACTGATAATTAATAACTTAAACGAGTAATAATATGGACAAAACATTACGCAGCTCCTTATTGGATGGCTTACAGGGAGTAAAGCACGCGTACGTAAAGCCATGCGTGAAGACTCGCGGAATTGAGGCAGACAGCCTGCTTAACACTTCCGTAGAATCTACTGTTGACCCAGGAAATACCGACCACGAAGGTGGCGGCGCTCTTGCACCTAAGGACAACTTTAATTTATGGGAGGACTAACAATGATGAAGAAATTGATGTTTCTCGTTGCCATGGTTGCCGGCTTGTTCGCATCATGTACAGACAACACCGTAGTAGACAACAATCAGGACGAAGGCGCCAAGAAGATGAAGCTGTCTATCAACGCCAGCGTTGCCGGCTCACGTGTAGGATTCACTCCCAATGGCGAGGGCCTGAAGGGCTCGTTCCAGGAGGGCGACTATATGATGGTATATTTCCGCAAGGCTAATGGCGAATGGCTCAACAAGACCTGCGTGCTCAACTATGAGCCCGGTACTGCTGGCAAGTTCTCTGCCCAGATAGCCGAGATTCCCGAAGGAACCGGTCTGCTCCATATCCTCATCGGTACCACCAAGGGTGGCACTCCTTACATCGATGCCGCTGCCGGCAAGTGCGCGCTCATCAATGACCTGAGCAAGCAGGAGGGTACTCTTGAAGACGCCGCCATGCGCAGCGTTTTCCAGGCTGACCCCATGACCGAAGGCAATCTGGACGTAAACACCGAGAAGAATACCGCCACTCTGAACAATGTTACCTTCGCGCCCAAGACCTCTGTACTCAAGCTGCAGCTCACCTTCCCCGAGGGCGTTACTGTAGCCAAGGGCACTGCACTCACCGTACAGGCTGATGCTACATATAATAAGGTACAGATTTCTGGTGGCAATCCTGGCGGCAGCAGTACTCCTGCAGGCGCCAAGGGCAAAGCTACATTCACTGTAAAGGTAGGTGAAGTAAGCGGCAATGTCGCTACTGCCTATATGACCATCTGGCCCAACGTAAATGAAAACGAGTTCAGCACCGTCAACATTTCTACCGAGATAGACGGCAAGAAGTATGCTGGCGAGTATCTGAAGAACCACGCAGACAAGCTCGAGGCAGGCAAGCTCTATACCGTGGCAACAGCCATGGCCAAGCAGAAGACCGAAAAGACCATCTGGGTCAAGGACAACGAGGCCGACGTGGCTGACGCCGTAGACGGTACCGTTAACTCTGAGGCAGACTGGCTCACCTACGCCGCAGGCAAGGTACACGCCAAGGCCAATGAGACTGGCGCTCCACGTACTGGTGTCATCACCGTAGGCGATGTCAAGTTTACCATCACTCAGATTGAACCCAAGGACTTCAAGGGCACATATACTTTCACTACCAAGGTATTTGCTGGTGCTGCCGCTTCTGCTCACAAAGCCACCCAAGACCCCAAGTCTTGGGATGTTACCATCGGCGAGCCCCGCAAGGCTGTCACTCTGACCGACGCTGACGGTAAGACCAAGCACACCAACAATGTAGGTATCAAGGGGCTCTACTTCGATGCCATCATGGACGCTTGTATCGAGATTGACTATGAGAACCAGAAGGCCAAGATGGGTGTATTCTACGATGCACGCCCCGAAGAGGCACAGAAGATAGCAGCAGAAGGCGCTGCCAAGGGTCTCTATGCACGCTTCGTACCTACACTGGTTACCCGCACTGCTGCAGCATGGGCAAAGCCATGGAAGTTTGACGAGGTTAACCTGGGAAATCCCAACTATGCATGGGCATGGTTCCCATTGCAGGCTGACCTGAAGACCTTCATGTACTACAACCGCGCTGGCAACAATGTAGAATTCTCTACCGTAAGCCAATATTCTGACGCTACTATGAACCAGATTGCCGGTATCGACATTGTAGCTACTGCTACTGCAGACGGCATTCCCACTGGCTACGCCAACGTATACCAGGTGAATGCCAAGGGCAAGCCCGGTACAAGTTTCGTACGCAAATAAACTTATCGGATAAACCATAAACCGCAGGCACCTGCTTGGAAAGTAATCGCTTTACAAGCAGGTGTTTTTTCTAACAATCGTGAGCGATGCCCCGCTGGCACCAGCCATCCTTTCCCTGCCGGCTACCATCGCTACCACAACCACACAAACAATAACCTTGGCGCCCATGACTACAGGTGCCTTATATAGATACAACATGAAAAAGAGTAACAATGCAACCACTATTACCCGTGACGCGTATGTGAAGCCTCTGTGCAAAACCCGCGCCATTGAGACTGGCAGCGAGATTTGCAACGCCTCTGTTCCTGACGTGGAACCAGGCGGCGACATGGATCGCGTTAGTAGTTTTTTACCCAACGAAGAAGAGAAGGAGGGACTATGGAACTGAAGAAAATCTTTGGCGGCATAGCTCTCGCCGCCCTCGTAGCCGCATGTTCGTCTGACGACATCGCGCCCATGACTCCCGACACCCCGCAGACCGGCAAGCTGACCATCCGCACCTCTCTCCCCAGCACCCGTGTGGGTCTGAGTGAGCAGGGCGAAGCCACCAACCCCGGACTCAAGGTGCAGTGGAAAGCCGACGACAAGCTCGCCGTAAACTGCTACCAGCAGAACAGCGTGAGCACATTCACCGCAGGCACCATAAGCAGCGACGGCCATAACGCCGAGTTTACCGGCACACTGGCAAGCACTCCCACCGGGAAGACTACCCTCTTCGCCGTCAACCAGATAGTCGCAGCGCCCATCGTTGACGCCACAGCCAAGCTCGACCTGACCACACAGACGGGAAAGATAGAAGACCTGGGCAACTATGACCTGCTGTCGGCCAAGGGTGAATACGTCCCCACCAACAATGGCAAGATAGACCTGAGCATGAAGCACAACGTGGGCTTCATCCGCGGCACCATCATCCTGCCCTTCACCCCCACCACCGAGACCTACGCCGTAAAGCTCAAAGCCGACGGCCTCGCCACAGGAGTATGGTTCTCGCTGAAGGACGGTAGCGAAAGCAACCAGTCGACCGGCGACATCAACATCAGCGCCGCCAAGGTAGACGGCAACAAGCTGACCTTCTATGCCGCCGTGCTGCCCCAGACGCTCAAGAACATGCGCGCCGACATCGTGGGCCCCAGCGCCGAAGCATACAATGACCTCTTCATCACCGACAACTTCCAGGTAGAGGCAGGCAAACTGTACACCGTGACCCGTAGCAACGAGAAGCTGGCCGACGTATCGCTCTGGACCGACAACAAGGCGTGGAGCAAGACCTACGACGTGGCCAAGTACAAGATTACCACCATCGAGCGCATACCTGCCGAAGGCAGCGACTGGCTCAGCGTGACCTCAGACGGTACCCAGGTCATCGTATCTGCCACCGCCAACACCACCGGTGCACCCCGCCAGGCCAAGCTCATCTTCGGCAACGGCAGCCAGAAGACCACCATCGACCTTACCCAGATAGAAGAGACCGACTTCGCAGGCGTATGGGATATGACAGCTTTCAAGACATTCTACACCAAGGGCTCTGCCTCTACCACCAACTATGACAGCAAGTGGAGCGCCGCAGGCACCACGCCCAGCGACAACCGCACCGACCTGAAGATAGTGGATGGCGTGAACTACAACAACAAGACCGAGCTGAACCTGGTCAACAAGACCGGCAAGACCGTCACCGCATACGAGAGTCTGAGCCAGAACTCGCAGAAAGCCACCAACAACGTGAGCATCACCGGACTCTTCGAGAATCTGAAGACCGAAGCCCTCACCAAGGTCGACCACTCTGCCAAGCAGGCTACCGTGGGCATCTTCATCGACACCCATACCTCGACCAAGGCACAGCGCCTCTACACCGGACAGTATGCCGGAGAGTACGCAGCCCTGATGCCTGAGTTGAGCACCAAGATCAACGGCGGCTGGTCGTTCCAGTATGCCACCATCGGCGGCGTGCAGTACACATGGTATACAGGCACCGTGAGCGTAGTGGGTCATACCACCACCGTGCGCTGGAACGCCAATACCAGCGGTATGCACAAGCTGAAGACCTCGGACAAAACACCCTCGCTCTATATCTGCGGTCTGCAGGTGATGCGCTATTACAACAACAGCATCTCTTCCACCAGCATGATACGCCAGAAGCCCGGCGGCTACTCAGCCTCCAACTTCGCTGCCTACGCCGTGACCTATCAGGGCGACATCGTCATCAAGCGCACCGCCTCGGGCTACAAGGATGTAGAGATAGGCGGCGGAAACAATTAATCCAACCCATCCAGCACACGAAAGAAGTATGAAGAAGATATTATATTCACTGCTCGCAGCTGCCCTGATGGCAGGTTGCAGCAACGTAGAGGAACAGGTGACACCCGGCACCGAGCCTGGCAACGACTTCGATGTCACCGCCTGCAAGATAGCCCCCACCCGCGTAGGTTATACCGAGGATGGCGGCGCCCTCACCGCCCAGTGGGAACAGACCGACCTCATCAGCATCTACGCCGATGCAGGTGTGAACCCCAACCGTGGTACCCTCAAATTTGTAAGCTATAAGGGAAGCGACAAGAGCAACGCCAACTTCAAGGGTCACTTCGACCGCGACGTAGCCACCACCACCCCCATCTACGCCTACGCCCAGTACCCCAATGTGTATAACCAAGCCGACGCCATCGTCAACGACCTGCACTTCCAGACCGGCAAGCTCACCGGCGAAGGTAGCGCCACTACCCACGACGTGCTCTTCGCCACCGGCACCTACGACCCCAACGCCACCGAGCCGCTGGCGCTCACCTTCCAGCGCAAGATGGCAATCGTGAAGCTCGACATGACGCTGCCCGACGAGGTGACCACCAAGCCCACAAGCGTGAGCATCATGGGTGCGGGTGTATATAACAATGTGTCGCTCAACATCGCCGACGCTACGCTGAAGACCGGCGAAGAGGGCGCCATCACCATAGACACCGAAGGCCTCGCCCTCAACGGCCACAGCCTTACCGTCTATGCAGCCCTCTGCCCCAACGACATCAAGGCTCTGAAAGCCACTGTCAAGGTGGGCACCAAGGCATACATCGTCCACTTCGGCGACGTAGCCCTCACTGCCGGCGCCTTCAAGGCGGTAGCCTCTACCAGCGTCAATGCCATCGACAGCGACGTGACCGGTAAGGTGACCGACCAGAACGGCAACGCCATCGAGGGAGTAGTAGTCAGCGACGGTTTCACCTGTGTGAAGACCGACGCACAGGGCAAGTATGCCTTCAACCGCAACGCCAACGCCAAGTTTGTCTACTACACCGTGCCCGCCGACTGCGAGGTACCCGTACACTCTGCCACCGACAACACCGCCAACTTCTACCTGCCTCTCGCCGAGGGCACCTACGAGTACGACTTCAAGCTCACCAAGCTCGCCGGCGGCAAGGAGACCAACCACATGATGATTGTCATCGGCGACCCACAGGTGACCAACAAGTTCAACCCCTACTACGAGAGCGCCGACGACAACATGATTAACAAGAGCGACGTGATGCGATTCACCGACGAGACCATGGCCGACATCAAGAAGACCATCGCCTTGCTGCCCGCCAGCACCCCCGTCTACGGCCTCACCATGGGCGACGATGTGCAGTACTACGGTGGTTTCAATGCCAACCTCGAAGCCGAAATCCGCGCCAAGCTCGGTTCGACCAAGATGCGCCTCTTCTCGGTCATCGGCAACCACGACCAGGACGGTAGCGCCCTCTACAAGAGCAAGTGGGAAGAGGCCTGGGGCCCCACCGACTACTCTTTCGACCGTGGCGACGTACACTATGTATGCTTCAACAACGTATACTTCTACTCTGGCGCCACTTACTACCAGCCCGGCGAGCTCACCAATGAGCAGATGGCTTGGCTCGAGAGCGACCTGAAGCTGGCCGACAAGAGCAAGATGGTGGTGCTGAGCTACCACATCCCGCTCACCTTCGGCAACCGCCGTCTCAGCGGTGCCACCGACATGGGCAGCGGCCACTATGCCTCTACCCGATTGGGCAAGATACTCACCCTGCTCAACCAGTTTGCCGGCTACCGTCTCTTCTGCGGTCACACCCACTTCGCTGTCAACAACGAGATAATCTTCGAGGGCAAGGAGGTTTATGAGCGCAGCCACGCCGCAGCCTGTGGCGACATCTGGCAGTCCAACATCAACATCGACGGTACCCCCAACGGCTACTATGTCTACACCATGGACGGTGCAACCATCAGCAACTGCTACTACAAGGGCGCCAACTGGGACAAGAACAAGCAGATGTCTGTATTCCGTGCCGACACCGACTTCAACGGTGAGAGCTATGCCGCCGACTGGCTGCTGGGCAAGGGCAAGGGTACCATCGTGGCCAATATCTTCAACGCCGACTCCAAGTGGAAGGTCTATGCCGTGGAAGGCGGCGTGAAGACCGAGATGACCCGTCTGCAGAGCACTCCCGGACAGGATGCCTTTGCCGTGGGTTACCACAAGAAGTATGCTGTAGCCAACAAGTACAACTTCTTCAGCAAGAACAACGGCTATCTGAAGATGAACCACTGGTATTCGTACATCCCCAAGGACGCCAACGCCGTGATCACCATCGAGGCCACCGACCCCTTCGGCAATACCTATACCGCAAGCAGCAAGGACGCCGTGACCGAGCCGTTCTATAACTATGCCCACTACTACGGCAAGTAACAAGACCAGATAAAACCATCAAAGCGGAAGTCGCACCCAGCCCTTCATCTGGGTGCGGCTTTTGCTTATAACGATAATCAGCAACAAGACAACCATACATGAGAAAGACAACCCTATTGACGGCTCTGGCCACCATGGCGCTCGCCATGCTCAGCCCCGTGCAGGCCACAGCCCAAAATGACACGCTGAAGTTTACCGGAACCATCACCGACCAGAAAGGACGCCCCATGCGCGGGGTGGTGGTGAGCAACGGGTTCACCTGCGTGCAGACCGACACCAAGGGCAACTACGAGCTGCCCTACAACAGCGCCACCAAGTTTGTATACTTCACCGTGCCCGCCGACTGCGAGGTGCCCACCCACTCAGCCACCGACAATACCGCCTGCTTCTACCGGCAGGTAGTAGACAGCGTGAAGCGTTATGACTTCCAGCTCACCCGTATGCCCCGAGGCAAGGAGAAAAGCTACAAGCTCATCGTCATCGGCGACCCGCAGGTGACCAATGCCTATGGCCCCTATTTCCAGGGCCCCAACGACAACGCCGTGCGCAAGAGCGACATAGACCGTTTCACCGACGAGACCATGGCCGACATCAAGAAGACCCTCGCCTCGCTGCCCGACGACATGCCCGTCTATGCGCTCAGCATGGGCGACAACGTGCAGTACTATGGTGGCTACAACGAGAAGCTGGAGGGCCAGATGCGCGCCGTGCTCGGCTCTACCCGCATGCGCACGTTCTCGGTCATCGGCAACCACGACCAGGACGGCAAGGCGCTCTTCAAGCGCAAGTGGGAAGAGGCATGGGGACCCACCGACTACTCCTTCGACCGCGGCAACGTGCACTATGTGTGCATCAACAATGTCATCTACTACCGGGGCGGTGCCTACTACCAGCCCGGCGAGCTCACCGACGAGCAGATGGCCTGGCTCGAGAGCGACCTCAGCCTGGTGCCCAAGAACAAGATGGTGGTGCTGAGCTACCACATCCCCTTCACCTTCGGCAACCGTACCCTCAAGCCCAATCCCAATGATATGGGCAAGGGCCACTACGCCTCCAACCGTCTGGAGAAGATACTCCTGATGCTCGACAAGTTCAAGGGCTACCAGCTCTTCTGCGGACACACCCACTTTGCCATCAACAACGAGATAGAACTCAACGGCCGTAAGGTGCTCGAGCGCTGTCATGCCGCCGCCTGTGGCGACATCTGGCAGTCCAACCTCAACATCGACGGTGTGCCCAATGGCTATTACGTCTACAGCGTCAAGGGTAACAAGATTGACGACTGTTATTATAAAGGTACGCGATGGGACAAGAGCCGCCAGATGACGCTCTTCCTCGCCGACACCGACTTCAATGGCGAGAGCTATGCCGCCGACTGGAACCTGCCGCGTGGCAAGGGCATCATCGTGGCCAATGTCTTCAACGCCGACTCGGGCTGGCAACTCTTCGCCATCGAGAATGGAGTGAAGACAGAGATGACCCGACTGCAGAAGACGCCCTGTCAGGACGCCTTTGCCGTGGGCTATCACCACAAGTATGTCAAGTCAAATCCCTACAATTTCTTCAGCAAGCGCAACGGTTACCTGAAGATGAACCACTGGTACTTCTACCAGCCCAAGGACCCCAAAGCGATTGTCACCATCGTGGCCAAAGACCGCTACGGCAACACCTACACCGAGACGAGCGACAAGGTAGTCACCGAGCCTTTCTACAACTATGCCCACTACTACGTGGACGAAGAGTAGACCGCCTCGCCCATAAAGCCGACACGCAGTAACCGCATCCATAGATGCCGTTACTGCGTGTTTGTTTTGTGCCCCCATGCGCCGCTCATCATCATCCATGCGCCCGGTGCTGCCGTTCTGACCGCCGCCGTCATGGCGATAATCCTCCGCCGTCATGGCAGTGGCGCTCGGCAGTCATTGCGTTGGCGCCCTGCACGGCTTGCGGCGGAGCGGATGTGGCGGTGGCTGGCATGGAGACGAAAAAAGGCGACCCTCTGTGGAGCCGCCTTCTTCAAAAGTGCATTTCTACACTTTCATTTTCTCTCTCAAAATTCTCTTTTTGTTATCCAAAAGCAAAGGACAGTCATCGCGACTACACCTGTGCATATGTCTAATTACCTAACTTAATACCTATGACAATCACTTATGTCTAAATGCAAATGCAAATGTTATCCTTATCTTTATTACCTTGAACAGAAATACCCTTATTTCTTAATTCTGATGCAAAGTTAAGCGTTTTCTGACATTTAGAAAGCATTCCTATGGAAAAAGTTTACAAAATGATTATATTTTTGATATACATCAACATGCCAAAGATTGGCTCTATTGCTCCAGAGGCTGTAGATAGGCGTGCCCAAGGGGCTGATACGGGGAAGCAGAGCCTGATGCCCACCCGCCGATATCCATGGCAGACAGCCGCTTGCCGCCTTGGCTGGACGAGTCATGCCCCCGCCCGCTCCGCCATCCGCCCCCGCTCGGCCCGCCATGCCCTCCGGCAAGACTGGAGATGAGAGTCAGCAGCTCGTATCGTAAGGCACGAGGCCACGTAACATAAGAAACGAAAGCCCGTATCATACGATACGCAGGCTCGTGCCTTACGATACGAGCCGGCAATGACGGTCGGCAGGGGCGCAAAGGCTCTGGGAAAGAGGGGAAAGATGGTCAGTAGATGCGCTGAGCGGGTCGGCAGAGTTGTGATAATGACGCTATTACCCACGGAGCGATGCAGCTGGATTGGGGCATAAAACGCCGAAAAGACAAGGACAATGAAGAAAAATCGAAAAAAGATGAAGAAATATTTGGAGATATGGAATAATTATGGTATATTGCGCCACTTTTAACATGGGAATGCATACAAACTGACCATCAACCAACTAACAAGTTTAATACAAATGATGAGACAACTTAAGATATCCAACAGCATCACCAATCGTGATCAGACTTTAGGCTCCTACCTCACCTGGATAGCCAAATTCCCCCTTCTCAATATAGAAGAGGAAATAGAACTCTCCCAGAAAATCAAACACGGCGGAACGGAGGGCGAGAAAGCCAGAGAGAAGTTGGTCACCTCCAACCTGCGCTTCGTGGTATCGGTCGCCAAGCAATACCAGCACCAGGGTTTGGCGCTCAGCGACCTCATCAACGAGGGCAACATAGGTCTGATGAAGGCTGCCGACAAGTTTGACGAGACCCGTGGCTTCAAGTTCATCTCCTATGCAGTGTGGTGGATACGCCAGAGCGTGCTGCAAGCCATCTCGGAGCAGGGCCGCATGGTGCGTCTGCCGCTCAATGTGGAGGGCGTGCTGCACACCATAGCCAACGCCACCAACGACTTCATGCAGAAACACCAGCGGCTGCCCTCGGTCGACGAACTGGCAGCCATCACCAATGTAGACCCTGAAAAAATCGGTCAGGTGCTGAAGAGCCACGGCCCTCATACCAGCATCGACACGCCCCTGCAGTCTGGCGAAGACACGACGATAGCCGACACGATACAGGCCGACAGCAAATGGAGCCCCGACAAGGAGGCCGACTCAAAGAGTCTCACCGACGAGCTCTGCCAGGTCATGCAGAAGGTGCTCAAGGAGCGCGAGATGACCATCGTGAGATACTGCTTCGGCATAGGCTGTCCCGAAAAGGGACTGGAAGAGATAGGCGACCTGTTCAATCTCACCCGCGAGCGCGTGCGCCAGATACGCGAGCGCTGCATCCTCAAGCTCAAAGGCAGCGACCAGGCCCACATTCTCGCCAAGTACTTGGGGTAGGCGCCCACCTTATTATATATATAGCGCAGGGACAGACTCCTTGCCAGCACTGCAGCCAGGGCACTACCCACAGAGGGTGGTGCCCTGCCGCTTGCTGCCCCCGGCAAGGCTGTGGATGGGAAGGGCTACAGCGACGATAGGGGAAAAAAATATCCGCAATACCAGTCGGTCGGTATTGCGGATAATTGTAGTATGCTGCGTATCTGCTTTCTGTACAGTCGTCAGCTCGGCTTATGGTCGGGTTGTTCCGGGACGATGGAACGAAACCAGCGTGAGGTCGAACACCAGCGTAGAGTAGCCCGGAATAGATGTGGTGGCACCACTGGGGGCGTAGGTCGACTTGCCGTAACCCAGAGCGTAGGGAATGGTGACACGCCAGCGGTCGCCGGGGTGCATATTGAGCAGCGCTGTGGTGAAACCGTCGATGAAGGTCGACGCGGTGTAGGTCGTGGAGTTCATCGTGGTGAGGTCGTAGTCTCCCGTCCATGTCTGATCGAACACATATCCTGCGGGGTACGATGTCGTGGGGATAAAGCAACCACGGTAGTGTATCGTCACGGAGTCGGTGTACATAGGACTCTCGGTGCTGGTTCCCTCGTGGAGCACTTCGGCTACGATGTAATTGTCGGGGTTTGTGGCCACATTCTCGGGCAAGTCCCAACTGCGTATTACCTTGTACCTGGCGGGATTGCTCTTGGCTGTCTGGTAGAGATTGTTGAAGTAAGTCTCATTGCGATTCTGCCAATCCTCAAACTCGCTGGGCTCGCCGGGGGTCTCGGAGCACGATGCCATCACGAGAGGCAATGCCATCAATAAGAATTTTACGATATTCTTTATCATCTATTATACTATGTATATCCTCCCTGCCGTCGGTGGACAACAGGGAGGATGTGAAAAAATCAATTGAGCTTCTTGAGCAGACTGGTGATGCTCACGCGGTCTTCGATGATGGCGCGGAGCTGGTCTACAGGCACACGCTCCTGCTTCATCGTGTCGCGATAGCGCAGGGTAACGGTGTTGTCGGTAAGGGTATCGCCATCGACGGTGACACAGAAGGGAGTACCGATGGCATCCTGACGGCGGTAACGCTTGCCGATAGAGTCCTTGGCCTCGATATGTGTGTTGAAGTGGAACTTCAGGTCGTTGACAATCTCCTGTGCCTTCTCAGGCAGTCCGTCCTTGTTGACCAGGGGCAGCACGGCACACTTGACGGGAGCCAGTGGCTCGGGCAACTTGAGCACTACGCGGCTGCCGTTCTCGAGCTGTTCCTCGGTGTAGGCATGGCACATCACGCTGAGGAACATACGGTCTACGCCGATAGAGGTTTCAACATCGTAAGGTACATAGCTCTCATTGGTTTCGGGGTCAAAATACTTGATTTGACGACCGCTGTACTTCTCATGCTGAGAGAGGTCGAAGTTAGTACGTGAGTGAATACCCTCAACCTCCTTGAAACCGAATGGCATGCGGAACTCGATGTCTGTGGCGGCATTGGCGTAGTGAGCCAACTTCTCGTGGTCGTGGAAGCGATAGTTCTCGGCGCCCATGCCAAGAGCCTCGTGCCACTTGAGGCGATACTGCTTCCAGTACTCGAACCACTTCATCTCCGTGCCGGGCTGGCAGAAGAACTGCATCTCCATCTGCTCAAACTCACGCATACGGAATACGAACTGGCGAGCCACTATCTCGTTGCGGAAAGCCTTTCCTATCTGTGCGATACCGAAGGGCAGCTTCATGCGGCCGGTCTTCTGCACGTTGAGGTAGTTGACAAAGATACCCTGGGCGGTCTCGGGACGCAGGTAAATCTTATTGGTAGTGTCGGAGACAGAACCCATCTCGGTAGAGAACATCAGGTTGAACTGGCGCACATCTGTCCAGTTCTTGGTGCCGCTGATAGGGTCTACAATGTTCTCGTCGAGGATTATCTGCTTCAGCTCCTCAAGGTTGGGACCCTGCATTGCCTCGGTGTAACGTGCATGAAGAGCGTCGCGCTTCTGCTGATGCTCGAGCACACGGGGATTGGTAGCGCGGAATTTCTGCTCATCAAAGGCGTCGCCGAACTTCTTGGCGGCTTTGGCAACCTCCTTGTCTATCTTCTCCTCGTACTTGGCTATCTGGTCTTCGATGAGCACGTCGGCACGATAACGCTTCTTGGAGTCGCGGTTATCGATAAGTGGGTCGTTGAACGCATCGACGTGGCCGGAAGCCTTCCACACGGTCGGGTGCATGAAGATGGCGGCGTCGATACCCACGATATTGCTGTGCATCAGCACCATCGACTTCCACCAATATTCCTTGATATTATTCTTAAGCTCAACGCCGTTCTGACCGTAGTCATACACGGCGGCGAGACCGTCGTAAATGTCTGAACTGGGAAAAACAAAGCCATACTCTTTGCAATGGCTGACTATTTTCTTGAAAACATCTTCTTGTGCCATAATTGATTTATCTTCGTTAAATGCTGACTGCAAAGGTACTACAAAAAATAGATACCCGCTAAGATATAGTCGTTTATTTTTCGGTTTTAATCAAAAATTAACTACTCATACAGACGCACCGGACCCAGCAGACCCATAGAGCGCAGAGGGTGATTGCGCTTGATTACATAGCGCTGTGCCACCTTGTTGTCCTTGAGGGTATGCATGTAATTGCCCATGAGGGTGGTCACCTTGACCTCGATGGTGTTGGCACCGGCATGGAGCATGCCTTCGACGTCGATGACGCGGTCGCCAAACCACTGCACCCCGGCTGGGCGTCCATTGATCTTGACTTCGGCTATCTCGCACACGCGTCCTAAGTTAAGGTATTTGGGCATGCGTCCGCTCTCCACATTGACGGTGGTGGTGTAGGTGATGTCGCCCATGAAGTGGGAGTACTCCGTGTTCTTCAGGTCCTGCAGGCTGTCGGGCATGGCCATCGTCTTGACCCATCCCTCGCGCGAGTGGTGCAGGCTGGCGGTCCAGTTGCCCAACTCGATGTACTGCTCGCCCTGCAGAGGCTTGCGCTTGTAGACGGGAGCCTTGGCCTTGACATCGTTGAAGACCACGAAGAAGGCCTCAGCGGGACCCATGTCGAGGTGCAGACGCTGGCCGTCGAGCTTGAGCGTGTAGCGCTTGCCGTCGGCGGGGTCGTAGAGCCATGCCGACTTGCCACGGGTCATGCTCTCGGGGAAGACCACATCGGTCTGCTTGCTGTCCTTCAGGTTGACATTGGCAAAGAAGAAGAGGTCGGAACCATCGTCGGCCTTGTATCTGTTCTGGAGCACAAAGCGGTCGGGGTTGGTAATGGTAACGGCGTGGGAGAGCTGATACTTGTCCATCACGTTGCGATACCACTCGAGATACTTGCCGTCCTGGGGCTTCTCGAGCAGCACGAAGCGGTCGGCGTAGCCCTTGAGCTCGTCAACGGTGGCACGCATCTTGGCGTCGCGCTCCTGATAGTCCTTCAGACCGAGCGAGCGCTGGGGATAGGTGCCGATGCAGAACACGCGGCCGCCACCACGGACAAACTCGAGCAGCTTGTCCATCACGCCCTGGGTAGTGCCCTTGACATCGGGCAGGAAGATAGCCGAATAGCTCTTGGGGCCATAGCAGAGATGGCCATCGCGCACGTCGCATTTCTCGATGATGCTCTCGCTGAGATAGTCGGCGCCGCCGCCATTCTTATGGATGGCTTCCCAGATGAGGGAAGTATAGGTCACGTTGAGGTCGCGGGGGAACGGCTCGGTCTGCACACCCATCTCGGTCCACAGGTCGGCGTTGGGGGGCAGTATGGCGATGTCAGTCTGCATGTCCACATTCTGCAGGATGCTGCTCACGCGGGCACGGTAGTTGTTCAGATACTTCCAGTAGGGGAACCATGTGTTCTTCTCGTTATAGTAGCTGCCATACTGGACCCATCCGGGGAATGCCACATCGCGCGGGCTGTAGTTGAAGCCATGCCATACGGAGTGGGTAACACCCGAGAAGGCCGACATGTCGGTGCCTATCTTGATAAGTTCGAGCGGGGTATTGAAGACGAGATACGTATTGGTCATCTCCTCACAGCTCACGAGGCGCTTGCCGGTAAGGTGGGCTGCCGAAGAGACATACTTGTCTATCATCGTATATCCGCGGCCACGGCGGTAGTCCTTATCGCCCATCTCTTCACCCAGACGGTGGCGCAACCAGTTGGTAGTCCACGACTCGCCTTCGGGAATGTCGTAGGAGAGGGATGACTCGAGTGGGAAGAAGCCTCGTCCGTAAGCCTGGGCACGCGACTTGACGCCCTTTTCCTTGCACCATGAGGTGAAGGTATTGGTATATCGCTCCTGCAGCAACTCTGCCTTGGTCAGCTCGAAGTCGTAGCGCACGCGGTCTACCTGGTTCTTGAAGTCGGGGCCCTTCTTGGCACCGAAGATATAGCTCTCCACATCGCCCAGGCGTCCTACCTTGAACATGGTGAAGGGCAGCCAGGGCATCACGTCATAACCGCGACGGCGCTTGAACTCCTCGCGGAAGTCGTCGGTCCAGTTGGTGCCCTCGAGCTCCATACTGTCGACGAAGAACGAACGCAACCAGCGCGAGAGGGGACCAGTCTTGGTCTCAATGGTATTGTACATATTGTCGAGATAACGGCGTACGGCACCCGCATTCATGTGGTCGAGTATGCTGCCGGCTGCTCCGGGAGCGCCGTTGATGACCGATGCGAAGGAGTCGAAACGCACCATGGCGTAGAGCTGATACTTGCCCTCGGCGGGGGTGTCTACTACGTAGTTGCCATTGGCAAACTCGGCGGTGACATCCTTGGCCTGGCGGAAGTCATTGATGGAATCGGGCACGAGATAAGCTATCTCCAAGCGGGGCTCGCGGGCTGAGTTGGTGATAGACACTCCAGGGTCGAGGCGCTTGAACAGGTCAAACTTGGAGAACTCGTAATGACGGCCGGGAGTCAGAGGGATGGCAGCGGTAAGCAGCACCGATGCACGGTCTTTGTGGGGCAGAGTCTCGCTGCCGAAGGGCCATCCCGAACCGATGAGCAGGTCGCAGGTCATGCCGATGCGGCGTGCCTCGGTCAGCGTGGTATCGAGGGCCTCAAGCCAGGGCTGGCTGAGCCAGGTGAGCTGCTTGTAGCCGTGTTGGTCGGCACCGTAGGGCAGCGAGATGGGATTAATCTCGACACCGCCGATGCCTGCATCGCGCAACAAGTGGAGCTCGCGCACAAGCTCCTTGCCTACGACGGCATCGCCGTTCCACCACCAGCGCACGAAGGGACGATAGCGGCTGTCCGGGTTCTGAAACTGGGCATACAACGCCTGCGCCGAGAGCTTGCTCGGCTTATTGTCGGCATGCACGGGCATCAGCGCCATGGCCGACAGGATCAGGGTAAAGATAACATTTTTCATAATTGGTAACAAAATTACCATGATTAGGCGGGGAAGGCTAACCATAATCGTTAAAACTCACTAAAATATCATTATTCATAGGCGAATAACAAAAAGAGAGAGCCCGAGCGAGAAGGCTGTGGCCTCCGTCACTCGGGCTCTGGTTATGGGGATGATTATGTGCTTACATATCCTCGGCGAAGAGTGGGTCTTCGGGCATAACCATTACCGGCTTCTGGTCGAACTCACGAAGGAGGTTCTCGGGCACATACTCCTTGTTGACAACGAGGCGGAACATGTAGTCGCGGAACCAGCGGTCGGTCATGATGAAGCATCCACCGAAGCCGTTGTCAGCTCCCCAGCTGTTTTCCACCTTCCACTTCACGGGCTTGCCGTCCTTATCCAGGTCTACGGCGGTGAGGGTCATGGCGTGGGTAGAGCCGCTGTCGAAGGTTTCGATGCGCTGGGCCTTGTCCATGCCGAAGGTGATGCCGAAGAGCGAGCCGTAGTCAAAGTTCTCAGTGTCGAGATAGCCGCGCTTGCGGTCGAGCTGCTTGCCCACATCGTAGCTGGAGTACATCTTGCTGCCACCCTTGATACTGGCTATGGCAAGCTGGGCAATATCGTCCATAGGCAGGTTGAGATACTTCCAGTTGTGGCCGTCATAGGTGTGGCGGTCATACTCCACCTCGTAGGTCTTGTGGTATTCGCGGCGAGGGTCGTTCATCACCATCATGAAGGAGCCGTTGAGCGAGTGGCCTACGGTCTCATCGTAGAACGACTTGGGGGTATAGCGCTTGGCGGGAGTCAGGGTGCGTCCGTTCTTGTCGGTGAAGGCGTAGGTAAACTCCTGCACGGGTTCGCCGATGGTAAGAGCCAGGATGTGGTAGATGGTGCCCAGCATCTCGGTCTTGCGCTTGCGGATGTCCTGAGCCTTCTTGCCGGCAGCCACCATCAAGCGCAGCTCAAGACCATACTCACGCAGTTTGGAAGAGATAATCCTTGCCATGCGGCTGGTATTGTCAGACGAGTAGGTCTCGGGCATCACTGCCATAGGCACCAGACCGTACTTCTCGGCGAGGTCGGCCACGCCACAGAAGGTACCGCCATCGTTGATGGGGTGCTGGAAGAAGAAGCGCACACGCTGGTCGTCGATGGGCTTGCGGGCATTGTCGATGACGCCTTGGAGCATGAGGTTGGCCTTCTCCAGCTGGTCGTAGAAGAAGAGATAAGCCTGTGAATACTCTACACAGAGGCTGTCCTGATGCTGCTTGGCAAAGTTGGCGCGCAGCACATTGAAGCCAGAGAACATCCAGCAGCGGCCCGAACTGCGTTGGTTGTGAATCTTCTGCTTGGGAGTCTCGTTGCTGAAGTGGGTGTCTACAGGGCGTTTGGCAGCATAATTCTTGGCCAGGTCGTCGATAGAGTTGGCGGCAATGGCATTGAAGAGCGCCTTGTCTTGAGCCGCTGTAGGCTGAGCCTTGCGGATGGCAGCGAGCATATCATTGCTGAGCCCGCCGTCATGCTTCTGCGCCGAGGCGGTAACCGCTCCCATCAGCGCCAGAGCAATAAGAAGTGTCTTTTGTTTCATCATCGTTTATAATAAATTAGTAATTGCTGTCTATGATGCTACAAAGTTAGCACTTTCTGCCGAGCCGAAGGGGATAAAAATGATAAAATCTCTGATGATAATGCGAAAAAACAGCCCGGCGGGATTAATCTTTGACCTCGGGATGCTCGACATCGCGGCGCGACTTCGACTTGGTGACGAGCCATACGCCCGAGAAGACGAGGATTACCGCCAGCGCCTGACTCAGCGTGAAGACGGCCAGACCCGTAAGCACCGACACGGTGACCGACACGATGGGTTGCACATAATTGTAAACGCTCACCACGGTGGGGCGCAGCACCTGCTGGCCAGCCATCATCAACAGGTAGCTCACAAACGTGCCGAAGAAGACCACAAAGCCTGCCTCTGCCCAGGTGGTAAGAGCCACTGCCGACCAGTCGTTGGCCATCAGGTGGGGCGAGGCTATGGGCAGGATGTAGAGCGATGCCCAGAGAAACATCCACTTGTTGACGGTGATGACGGAATAGCGGCGCACCAGCTTGCTGAACAGCGCCAGATAGAGGGCAAACGACAACTGGGCCATCATGCACAGCACGTCGCCTCGCAAGTCGCCCACCCGGGCGTTGGCTGCCGACACGCTGCTCACGATCAGGATGACGGCGCCGCCACAGCCCATCGCTACCCCACCCGCCTTCATCGCCGACAGGGGCTCGCGCAGGATGAAGAACGACAGCACCATGGCGAAGATGGGCATCGATGTGGTGACGATGCTGGCATTGACGGGCGAGGTGATGCCCAGTCCGATGGTATACATGCACTGGTTGAACACGATGCCAAACAGTGCCGCCACAGCCAACAACAGCACATCGCGGCGTGCCATGCGCTCACGGGGCGCAAAGAGCGACGCCGTCCAGAACAGCAGCGCGGCGCCTGCCACGCGGAGCGATACCAGACAGATGCCGTCGATGCCGTGGGCCATGGCATCCTTGCCCACCGGAGCCATAAGGCCCCAAAAGATTTCGGCGAAGAGCAGACTCAGATGGGCCTTGAGCGCACGATTGTCATTCATAATCTTATTAATAGTTAAATTTCGGGGGCAAAGGTAAACAAATAAGCCATAAATGGGTGCAAGGCAAGGCTTTTTTTCGTAAATTTGTGCGAAAACTTAACCTGTATCATCATGCAGAAATATGCCGATTACATCAAGGAGATAGAGATAGAGTCGCTGTGGAGCGGGCAGCGTCATGTCGTGTGGCAACTGGACCGCCGCGTCAATGTGCTGAGCGGCGTCAACGGCGTGGGCAAGAGCACCATCCTCAACAAGGTGGTCAAGGGCCTCGCCGCCGGCGGCGAGTTTCCCAGCCACATGCTCAAGGGCGTCCACCTCACTGTGAGCCCAGCCGACGCCAAATGGATACGCTACGATATCATACGCTCGTTCGACAGGCCGTTGCTCAACGCCGACATGCTCACCAAGGTCGACATCTCTCTGGTCACCGAGCTCGACTGGCAACTCTTCCAACTGCAGCGCCGCTACCTCGATTACCAGGTCAACATTGGCAACCGCATCATCAGCGTGCTCCAACAGGGCGGCTGCGACGGTGCCGCCGAAGCCCAGCGTATCAGTGAGCCCAAGAAGAAGTTCCAGGACATGATAGACAGACTCTTCGCAGACACGGGCAAGAAGATTGTGCGCACAGAGAACGAGATTCGGTTCACGCAGATCGGCGAGACGCTACTGCCCTATCAGCTGTCCAGCGGCGAGAAGCAGATACTCGCCATCCTGCTCACCGTGCTGGTCGAGGACAACAAGCCCTACGTGCTGTTCATGGACGAGCCCGAGGTGAGCCTGCACGTAGACTGGCAGCAGCAGCTCATAGACCTCATCCTCGAGCTCAACCCCAACGTACAGATTATCCTCACCACCCACAGTCCGGCTGTCATCATGAACGGATGGATGGACCGTGTGACCGAGGTATCCGATATTATTGTCAACAATGGGTAGACGACTCAAAGACAGCATCACCTCCGACTACCTGTCGGCTGCCAACAGGCTCAACTCCAGGCAGGCGCGTCACCGCATCGTGGCCTATGTCGAAAGCTACGACGACGTGTTCTTCTGGCGCACTGTCCTCTCGAGCTTCGAGACCGACAGCTACTACTTCCAGGTGATGCTCCCCTCGCGCTCCCGCCAGCTCAACCGTGGCAAGAAGGCGGCGCTCATGCGGCTCATGACCGACCGCGTGGGCAGTGATATGATTGCCTGCGTCGATGCCGACTACGACTATCTTATCCAGAAGGCCACGCCCACCTCGCAGCAGATTATCGACAGCCCATACGTCTTCCACACCTACGCCTATGCCATCGAGAACCTGCAGTGCTACGCCCCGTCGCTCCACGATGTCTGCGTGGCTATCACCCTCAACGACCACCACATTTTCGACTTCAACGGCTATCTGCGCAGTTTCTCCGAGATTATCTATCCGCTCTTCGTGTGGAACGTATGGTTCTATCGCACGCCCCATTACGGCGAGTTCACGATGAGCGACTTCCTCTCGGTCATCGAGATGGGCAACTTCTCCGCCGTCCATGCCCAGGACATGCTCGCCCGCCTGTCTCACAAGGTGGTCAGACGGCTCGACGCCCTGCGCCGCAACTACCCCGAGGGCGTCAAGGCTTACCCCAAGGTCGAGGCGAGTCTGCGCTCGTTGGGCGTGACGCCACAGACCACCTATTTATATATACAGGGGCATCATCTCTTCGACCGCGTGGTGAGCCCAGCCATGACGCGCATCTGCGCCCAACTTATCCGCGAGCGCGAAAACGAAATCTCGCGCGACAGCATGCACTCCACCCAGCGCCGCAATGAGCTGAGCTGCTACTCGCACAGTGTGGAAGATGTCGAGGCGATGCTCAAGAAGAACATGGGGTATGTGCTCTCCGATGTCTTTGCTCACATCCGTGCCGATGTGCAGCACTTCCTCGACACCTATCATGCCCCTGCGCCAGCCGGGACTGTTGGGGCTACCGCCGGGCCCGCCGCCCTTGCGCCCGACCCTACCCCGCCAGCCACCGCAGCCGGAGAGTAGCCCACAGCCTCCGTCACCGTCATCCCCATCCATACAAGAAGCGGGAGGAAACACCGTATCTGCTGATACCGTGCTTCCTCCCGCTTTCTGTTATTGCCTTGCGGCAGGGAGTACAGGCCCTATCGGCCGTGCGATGAGGGTTTATACGTAAGTCTCGAGCATCTTGATAGTGCCCTCGACCTTGAGCGTGTCAGTGGTGGCAGGCACGAGGATAGACTCGCCGGCGCTGATGGTCACTGTGTTGCCCTCGTTGTCGGTGATGGTGCCTTCGCCCTTCAGACCGATGAGGATTACAAAGCTGTCGAGCTCGCTGTAGTCGAGCGTCATGGGCTCGTCGAGGTCATAGACGGCTGTGGTGAAGTAAGGACATTCCACCAGGGTCACGCCCTCGTTCTTCTTGTGCTCATAGTGGGTGCGGTAGTCGTCCTCCACGGTGTAGTTGATGCACTCGGCAGCCTCCTTGGTGTGGAGCTGGCGGTAGTTGCCGTCCTTGTCCTTGCGCTTGAAGTCGTAGATGCGATAGGTGACATCGCTGGTCTGCTGGATTTCGGCGAGGAAGCAGCCTGTGCCGATGGCGTGGATGCGGCCTGCGGGTAGGAAGAAGCAGTCGTCTTCCTTGACCTCATACTGGGCGAGGGCGTCGGTGATGGTGTCGTCCTCGACCATAGCCTTGTACTGCTCGGGGGTAATCTGCTTCTTCAGACCGCTGTAGAGCTTGGCGTCCTTGTCAGAGTCCATGATGTACCACATCTCGGTCTTGCCGCGCTCCTTGCCCTGGCGCTTGGCTATCTCGTCGGTGGGATGCACCTGGATAGAGAGGTCCTGACGGGCATCGATAAACTTGATGAGCAGGGGGAACTCGTCGCCGAAGCGCTCATAGTTGGCCTTGCCCACGAGCTTGTCCTTCTGCTCGATTACCAGTTCGTTGAGCTTCTTGCCGGCATACTCACCGTCGGCTACCACTGTCTCGTTGCCGGGCACTCCAGAGATTTCCCAGCTTTCGCCTACGTTCTCGAGATGGTCATCGAGATGCTTGAAGGGGATGATTTTGTCGCCACCCCAGATGGTCTGCTTCAACAGAGCCTTAAACTTTAATGGTTTCATACGCTTTATTGTTTGTTGTTTTATACTGTTTGTCGTTTTCTAATTGTCTTTCCAGAATGTGGGGGTGAAGATGACCAGCACGGTGAATATCTCCAGACGCCCTACGAGCATCATGAACGAGCAGGTCCATTTGGCAAGGTCGGGCAGCTGGCTCCACGACATCGTGGGACCTATCTCCAGACCCAGCGAGGGACCCACGTTGCCCAGACTGCTCAGACAGATGGTGATGGCATTGGTGTGGTCTATGCCGCAGGCTATCATGATAAACGCCACCACCAGCAGCATGATGACATAGGTGGCGAGGAATGCCAGCAGCGTCACCCTCTTCTGGATGGGCACATTGACGCCGTCGACCCTCAGCGGCAGCACGGCATTGGGGTGGAGTATCTGCCGCAACTCGTTGCGTATCACCTTGAGCACCATCATACTGCGTATGCTCTTGAAGGCACCGCTGGTAGAGCCCGAGCAGGCTCCCACAAACATACATACCGCCAGCACCACCCAGGTGACATGGGGCCACAGCGCGGCGTTGTCGTTGAACAGGCCCGTGGTGGTCAGGAAGTTGACTACCTGGAAGGCGCCGCAACGGAAGGCGTGCTCGGCGTCATAGCCGCGGTACGCCATGAGCTGGAACATGACGAATGCCGTACAGGCTGCCGTCATGAAGAGATAGAACTTGAACTCGTCGCTCTTGAAGAGCATCCCTATGCGGCGGCGTGCCACGGTGAAGTAAAGCAGGGTGAAGTTGATGCCCGCGAGGAAGCAGAATGTGGTGCAGGTATATTCCAGTGCGGGCGAGTGGAAGTTCTCCATGCTGTCGTTGTATATGGAGAAACCGCCTGTGGCTGTCGAGGTCATGGCATAGTTGATGCTCTCCCACGGCGACATGCCGAATATCCAGTAGCAGCCTGCACAGGCTGCCGTCAGACATACATATACCATCCATATATACTTGGCTCCCATCGACAGACGGGGATGCAGCTTGGTCTGGATGGGGCCCGTAATCTCGGCAGAGAACACCTTGACATAGCCGCCGTCGAGCGAGGGCAGCAGGGCGACCGTGAAGAAGACGATACCCAGACCTCCTATCCACTGGGTGAACGAGCGCCAGAAGAGGAGACCATGGGGCAGCGCCTCGACATCGTCTATCACGGTGGCGCCGGTAGTGGTAAATCCCGACATGTTCTCAAAGAACGCGTCGGTGAAGTTGTTGACATATCCGCTCAGCATGAAGGGCAGCGAGCCAAAGAGGCTGAAGACCACCCACGACAGCGTGACGACCATGTAGGCATCCTTGCGCGAGAGGCGGTTGCCCGCCTTGAGTCCGAAATACCTGAAGACGATGGCGGCAAGGAGTATCAGCCCCACCGAGGTGACAAACGCCGGCGTGTCGCCCTCGCCGCTATAGACAGAGATGCCCAGGCTCAGCGACATGAGGGCTGCCTCGAAGAAGAGGAGCGCTCCCATAATCTTGCTTATCATGTTCCAGTTGATCATAACGGCTGCACTCTATCAGATGAAGAACTTCTCTATCTTTTTCATATTGATATTGTGGCAGAACACCATCACCGTGTCGCCCGCCATAATCTGGGTGTTACCCGACACCAGCATACCTACGCCGTTTCTTACCAGTCCGCCGATGGTCATGCCCTGTGGCAGTCCCAGTTCGTATACGGGCTTCTGGGTAATCTTGGAGTTCTCCTTGGGGATAAACTCGGCGATATCGGCATTGGCCGACATGAGGAAGGTGACATTGAGCACATCGGCATCGAGCAGCATCTGGTAGATGCGGCTGGCGGCGATGGCCTTCTTGTTGATGATGGTACCTATATCCAGGCTCTCTGCCATGCTTACATAGTCGAGGTTCTCGACCATAGCCACGGTCTTTCTCACGCCCATTCGCTTGGCGGTGAGGCAGGCCAGGATGTTGGTCTCTGTGTTGCCTGTGAGCGCCACAAAGGCTTGGGTATTGTTGATGCTCTCTTCGGTGAGCAGCGACAGGTCACGGCCGTCGCCGTTGATGACGAGCGCCTTATGGCTGTCGAGCATGTCGTTGAGCTGTTCGCAGCGCTCCAGACTGCTCTCGATGATTTTGACATCCATGTATTCGGGCATGCCCTTGACGGCGTTGACGGCTGTATTGCCACCGCCCATAATCATCACGTTCTTGACATCGGCATACTGCTCCTTGCCCACTATCTTGCGGATGTAGGGGATAAACTGGCGCGTGGTCATGAAGTAGGCCAGGTCGTAGAGCTGCAGCACGTCGTTACCGCCAGGGATGATGGTATCGAGGCCACGCTTCACCGCCACCACGTGGTAAGGGTCCTGCGCACCGCAGAGCTCGCGGAGCGGACGGTTGAGTATCTCGCATCCCTCGCGCAGCTTGATGCCCAGCAGGATGAGGGCTCCGTTGTGCACATCCCAACGCTGGCGCACCCACGACATCTTGAGACCGTTGTTGATGTCACGGGCAGCGAGCACCTCGGGGTAGATGAGTTCGTCGACGCCCAGTCTGACGAAGAGTTCGCGCTTGTCGTCTTCGATATATTCGGCGCGGTCTATGCGCGCCACGGTCTTGTGGGCACCGAGTGCCTTGGCCAGGATACAGCAGTTGAGGTTGAGACTCTGGTCAGGGGTTACGGCGATGAAGAGGTCGGTGTGGCCCACGCCGGCATCGGTGAGGGCCTGTATGCTGTCGGGGTCGGCCACCATCGTCAGCAGGTCGTAGTCGCTGCCGATACGTGCCAACCGGTCGGGGTCGGGGTCTATGAGCGTGATGTCCTCGTGGTTGCGCGAGAGCAGTCGTGCCAGATGGGTACCTATGGCGTAGGCACCGGTAATAATGATTTTCATCCTTTAATATGTTGAATAATCGTTGCCTTGTCTATACCCGCGATGCGGCGCAGTTCGCTTACGGTGCCGTGCTCGACAAACTCGTCGGGCAGGCCCAGCCTTACAATCTCGGGCGTATAGTGATGGTCGGCCATCCATTCGGTGACAGCCGTTCCCAGACCACCGCATCTCACACCGTCTTCCACGGTGATGACGCGGCTGAACCTCTGGCCCACCTCGTCGAGTATGCCGCCGTCGATGGGTTTGAGATAGCGCATATCGTAATGGGCCACAGTGAGCTGGCCCTCAGCCTCAACCTCAGCCACTGCCTCGGCAGCCACATTGCCTATAGGGCCGATGGTGAGCACTGCCACATCGTGACCCTCGTGCATGCGTCGGCCGGTGCCCACCTCGATGGCTTCGAGCTTGCAGCGCCAGTCGTTGTGCTCGGCAGCGCCTCGGGGATAGCGTATCACCACCGTACCCATGTCGGGGAGCTGTGCGGTGTACATCATCCGGCGCAGTTCGTGCTCGTCCATGGGCGAGCAAATCGTGAGATGGGGGATGGGGCGCAGCGCCGCCATATCGAAGGCGCCATGGTGGGTGGGGCCGTCCTCGCCCACCAGTCCGCCGCGGTCCAGACAGAGCACCACGGGCAGCGAGAGCAGAGCGAGGTCGTGAATGATATTGTCGTAAGCGCGCTGGGCAAACGAGCTGTAGATATTGCAGAAGGGTTGGAGACCGTCTTTGGCCATACCTCCCGAGAAGGTCACGGCGTGGCCCTCGGCTATGCCCACATCGAAGGCGCGGTCGGGCATGGCATTCATCAGTATGTTCATCGAGCAGCCGGTGGGCATGGCGGGTGTCACGCCCACAATGCGGTCGTTCATCTGTGCCAGTTCGAGCAGGGTCTCACCAAACACATCCTGGTACTTGGGAGGCTTGTTAGACGAGTCGCTCACGATGCGCTCGCCGGTCTCGGCATCAAATCGGCCCGGAGCGTGCCAGATGGTGGCTTCGTCCTCGGCGGGCTTGTAACCTTTGCCCTTGGTGGTATGCAGGTGCAGCAGCTTGGGGCCCTTCATGTCCTTGAGCTGGCGCAGCAGGCGCACCACCTCCTTGACGTCGTGACCGTCGAAGGGACCGAAGTAGCGTATGTTCATGCCCTCAAAGATATTCTGCTGATGGCTCAGCACCGACTTGATGGCGTTGTTGAGTCGTATGATGCCCTTGCGGCGGCGGTCGCTCAGATGGCCATTGTCCTCGAGCCATCGGGCCACCTTGAACCTTATCTTGTTATAGGTGGCATTGGTGTCGAGATTGAGCAGATACTTCTCCATACCACCCACAGCGCGGTCTATGCTCATGTCGTTGTCGTTGAGGATGATGAGCAGATCATTGGGGGTCGACGAGACATTGTTGAGACCCTCAAAGGCCAGACCGCCACTCATGGCACCATCGCCGATGACGGCCACCACATGACGGTCGTCGTGCCCGGTCTTGCGGGCAGCCACCGCCATACCGAGGGCGGCAGAGATGGAGTTGGAGGCATGACCGCAGGCGAAAGTGTCGTACTCGCTCTCCAATGGGGAGGGAAACGGGCGGACGCCGTGCAGATGACGGTTGGTGCAGAACGTGTCGCGACGTCCTGTAAGTATCTTGTGACCATAAGCCTGATGACCCACATCCCACACTATGCGGTCGTCGGGGGTATTGAAGACATAGTGCAGGGCAACGGTAATCTCAACGACGCCCAGACTCGAGGCAAAGTGACCGGGATTGACCGACACCTCGTCGATAATGTCTTGGCGCAGCTCGCTGCAAACCTCTGCCAACTGGTCTATATCCAACTTGCGCAGGTCAGAAGGGTATTTTATTTGGCTTAGTAGTCCGAATTTATTCTTGTCCACATCTATAACATGTTATATTCATGCAAAAGTATTAATTTTTTTTGATATTAACCTATTTATTCATGAAAAAATGGCGCCCGCCCTTACAGTCGCGCGCATTATAATATAATAAGGTGTAAAGGGAGTAAAGCACAGCCCCACGGTTGGCGCCAGCAGGGGCAGCGGAGTCCACCCTGTCCAGGTATTGACAAGAGGTGTGCGCAAGCAGCAGTTAAGTGGGGATGATACAAATAAGGAGCCCACAAGCAGCAGCAATGTGGGGAATGATACAAACGAGGAACCCACAAGCAGCAGCAACGTGGGGAATGATACAAACGAGGAGCCCGCAAGCAGCAGCAACGTGGGGAATGATACAAACGAGGAACCCACAAGCAGCAGCAACTCTGAAGGAGTTGCGATTCCCCAGCCCAGGGTTGCGGGCGAAGACCGCTACCCTGGGTAGCAGCCCTACTAACTTGGCAACTCTGTAGGAGTTGCGATTAGCCGCAGGCGTTACCCACAGCAGGACAAAGGGCTGAAATGTGTAGGGAAATACCATCAAACTGATAATAACGCCTTCGGCTAAACGCAACTCCTACAGAGTTGCTATCCCTTTGTGTATCAGCACCCAGGGTAGAGGCGCTGCACGCCTCAACCCTGGGCTATGAAATCGCAACTCCTACAGAGTTGCCAGGGGTGCGTACCATCCACAATGGGCTACTTGTATCACTGTCATGGGCATATCCACTGCACGCCTCTACTTTGGGTTACACCCTCACCACATTCCCCATAAACGCGACACACGCCATCGCGCCGATGGGCCTCGCCCCAGCGCTGCCGATGGAACTGCGCCATCGGCGAATTGTGTTCCGCCATGCCCTAATCGTCCTTGGCGGCTCGTGACGGTTGTTACGGGCTCACGTGCCGTTTGTTACGTGAGCCCGTATCATAAGGCACGTGACCACGTATCATCCGTCACGAACCGCCGATGTGACCGTCTGCGACGGCGGGCGTTATGGCGGCGGGTGCGGCGTGGCTATCAATGGTGATGGGGGGTGCATATAAGCTGGAGGCGGGGCATGAAATAGAGAAATCGGGACTTGCAATGATTACGGCAAGCCCCGAAATAGTGGTATCAAACCACGAAATGATAAATAAAGACATCGCCAGAGAGTTGGCTGCTATGGGCGGCAGATATACTTAGACTGACGCCAGCGCGGGAGCAAAAGACGCCAACGCGGGAGCAGAGGACGCCACCTCGGCGACGGAGGAAATAGAAAAATCCCGGACAACTGCCTGCTGCCCGGGACTGATGCTTGTAACCGTTATGGCGCGGAGAGACGCCTACTTCTTCTCTACCATCTTCCACTCGATGACGAAGGCGATGAGCAAGCCTACGCCGCCGCCTATGGCTGCCGTAAGCCAGAGGGTGAGTATGGTGAAGTCAGCCACACGGGCCAGCACGGCTGCGATGCCTGTAAAGAACAGCAGCAGACCCAGGCGCAGGGTGGCGAACGAGAGAGAGTGACGGCGCCCGGTCTCCTCGAGCAGTAAGCGTGCCGTGTCGCAGTCCACACCGCCGCTGATGATTTCGCTACGCAGTCTGAAAGCGTTGCGTTTCATGTCTACAAGGTAGTAGACCAGACCGATAATCAACGAGAGGGGGACGGAGAACACCATAATGATGCCGACGATTTGTTTTAAATCCATAATGCAATCCATAATGCTTAATGTGTTAATGTTGTTAATACTGTTGTTGTCATTGCTTTACCTAAAGACCGGCATGCAGACAAATTATTACACTCTGGTGACAGAAAAATCGCAGATGACGCGGACGACAGCCACGAGGGTAGTCACTGCCGCCACTGCCATAGACACGGCGACGACGGGAGTGGACGCCGAAGCCACGCTGTCTGACAAGACGCCGACGACAAAGACCAGCAGCGGCATGCCAAAGGCAAAAGCCACCACGCGCGCCCAACGGCGCAGCAGGGTGCGGCGTGCCGAGCGTCTTACCTCGGTCATCACCCTGGTGTTGATATCCGAGAGCAGCATCTGCCGCTCTACCGCCTCGCTGATGAGGCGGTCAAACTCTTGTTCATTCATCTTCTCCATGTTCCAGTTGTTTCTTTAATCGTTGACGTATACGGTTGAGCCGCACCAGCACATTGGCCTAGGTGAGACTGAGCCTGGCGGCTATCTCGGCGGTGGTCTGGTGGCGGTAGTAATGCAGCTGCACGATGCTCCTGTCGGGCTCGCCCAACTGCGAGACAGCCTGCTCCATGCGCTGCAGGCGGCGTTCGTGCTCGGGGGAATAGTCTTCGTAGGGCACATCGTGGTCCAACTGACCGGCACGACGGCGGCGGGCGGTGTCGAGATAGGTCAGCGACAGGCGCACGGCTATCATGGCGAGCCACGGCGCGATGGAGTCGTCGCCATGCCAGTCGGCAAGCCGGGTATAGGCGCGCACAAAGGTCTGCTGGGCTATCTCGGCAGCCAGGTCACGACATCGCACCACGCCCATGGCCTTGGCAAAGACCAGGGCCGAATGTCGGCTCACGATATCGCTGTAAGCCTGGGTCTTGCCGCCCAGCACGAGCGTCACCAGTTGTCTGTCGGTCATCTCTGTTTTCATTGTCTTTTTCTTACAAGACGACGGTGGGGCGCTATTATTACACCCCATGCCCATATTTTTTCTCTGACGGGGCGCTGCCCTTACCTCCCCCGTGGTAGAGGCAAAGAAAAAGCCACCGCCTGCCCTACTGCTCTCTACAGGATGGCTGGCGGTGGCCCGATGGTATATCAGCGTGGGGCTTTACTTCACATTGCCCACCTTGACGAGATACTCGGCTATCTGCACGGCATTGAGCGCGGCGCCCTTGCGTATCTGGTCGCCGGTAAGCCAGAGGGTGATGCCATGGTCGTCGGCCAGGTCGCGGCGCACGCGGCCTACGAAGACATCGTCCTTGCCCGCACTCTCAAGCGGCATGGGATAAACATAGTGCTGGGGGTCGTCCTCGAGGGTGCAACCGGGAGCTGCTGCGATGGCAGAGCGCACCTCGTCGACGGTGAGCGGACGCTCGGTCTCTATCCACACAGACTCGGAGTGGGAGCGGAGCGAAGAGACGCGCACACAGGTGGCGCTGGTGCGCACGTCGCTGTGCATAATCTTACGGGTCTCATGATACATCTTCATCTCCTCCTTGGTATAGTCGTTGTCGGTCATCACGTCAATCTGTGGAATGACGTTGTAGGCCAGCTGATGGGGAAACTTGTTGATGGTCTTTACCTTGCCCTCGGTGAGAACCTCACGGTACTGCTGCTCGAGTTCGGCCATGGCTGCGGCACCTGCACCGCTGGCGCTCTGGTAAGAAGAGACATGGACACGGCGGATGTGGCTGAGCTTCTCGATGGGCTGCAGCACTACGACCATCATGATGGTGGTGCAGTTGGGGTTGGCAATGATGCCACGGGGGCGGTTGAGGGCGTCCTCGGGATTGACCTCGGGCACTACCAGTGGCACGTCCTCGTCCATGCGGAAGGCGCTGGAATTGTCTATCATCACCGCGCCGTGCTTGGTGATGGTCTCGGCAAACTCCTTGGAAGTGCCGCCACCGGCAGAAACGAAGGCTATATCTATATCGCGGAAGTCGTCGTTGTGCTGGAGCAGCTGGACTTCGTACTCTTTACCTTTGAAAGCGTATTTGGTACCTGCGCTGCGCTTGGAGCCAAACAGTACCAGCTCATCGATGGGAAACTCTCTCTCAGCGAGAATACGAAGAAACTCTTGTCCAACGGCGCCACTCGCGCCCACAATTGCTACTTTCATTTTGTTTATTTCTTATTGATTATCTGTTATCGTGTGCAAAATTACAACATTTGGGGCACTTATCAGTTAATTTTTAGGGATTTTATCATCAAATGTGACATTTTTTTCGGACCTTTGCAGTAGATTTATACGTCACAGAGAGCTATGCCCGATTTATCCCAATATTTCCCCATAACCGACCCGACAATCATATTCTTTGTCGTGCTGCTCATCATCCTCTTTGCGCCAATCATCATGGGCAAGTTGCGTATTCCCCACATCATCGGCATGGTGCTGGCGGGTATGGCGATAGGCAGCTACGGTCTGAATATACTCTCGCGCGACGCCTCTTTCGAGCTCTTCGGCAAGGTGGGCATGTACTACATCATGTTCCTCGCCGCCCTGGAGATGGATATGGAGGGCGTGAAGCGTACGAAGGGTCAGATGGGTATCTACGGCATACTCACCTTTATCCTGCCGGCACTGCTCACGGGTGGCGCTGCGCGCTGGATACTGGGTTATCCGGTGCAGACCTGTCTGCTGCTGGGCTGTCTGATGGCTTCAAACACGCTGGTGGCATACCCCATCGTGGGACGTTATGGTCTGCAGCGCAAACCGAGTGTGGCGCTGAGCGTGGGGTCGTCGATGCTGTCGCTCTTCATGGCGCTCATGGCGCTGGCAGCCATCGTGGGCATACACCAGGGCGACAGCGGCATAGGGTTCTGGGCTCTGTTTGCCGCCAAGACCGTGGCGCTCTGCCTGTTTATGAGTATGGTAATACCGAGGCTGACGCGCTGTTTTCTGCGCCGGTACAGCGACTCGGTGATGCAGTTTATCTTTGTGCTCGCCATCCTCTTCATGAGTGCCGTGCTGTCGGGGTTGGCTGGGCTTGAAGGCATCCTCGGCGCATTCCTTGCCGGACTGATACTCAACAGATACATACCCCGCCTGTCGCCGCTGATGAACCGCATCGAGTTTATCGGCAACGCCCTGTTTATCCCCTACTTCCTGATAGGTGTGGGCATGCTCATCAACGTGAGACTGCTCTTCACCGGAGGGCAAATCATCTGGGTGGCAGCGGTGATTACCATCTTTGGCACGCTGGGCAAGGCACTGGCAGCCTACATCTCATCGGTGGCACTGCGGCTGCCGTGGACATCGGGCAACATGATGTTTGGTCTCACCTCGGCACATGCCGCCGGAGCCATAGCCATACTGATGACGGGCATGAAGCTGACCTCGCCCGGAGGCGTATCGATGATAGACGACACGCTGCTCAACGGCGTGGTGCTGATGATACTCTTCACCTGCGTCATCTCGACCATCGTCACCGACAGGGCGGCGCAGCAGATAGTGTTCCGCGACAAGGAGTATGCACCCAAGAACCCCAGCAAGGACAACGAGAAGATACTGGTGCCGGTGAAATATCCCGAGTATGCCGACCTGCTGATGTCAATGGCCTTCATGATGCGCAATCCCAAGCTGAAGACGCCCATCGTAGGCCTCAACGTGGTCTACGACGACGCCGACCTGATGCAGAACCAGGAAGAGGGGCAGAAGCTGCTGGAACATCTGGTGCGCCATGCCGCATCAGCAGACGTGCAGATGGAGACTCAGGTGCGCATAGCCGCCAACATAGCCAACGGCATCAAGCATGCCTTCAAGGAGTTTCAGGCTTCGGAGATACTCATAGGCATGCACATGCACGCCGACAAGTCCAACAAATTCTGGGGAAACTTCCACCAGAGTCTCTTCAACGGACTCAACTGCCAGATTATCATGGCGCGCCTCAACCAGCCGCTCTCCACGCTGCGCCGCATACAGGTGGCTGTGCCGTCGAGGGCCCAGTATGAGCCTGGATTCTATCGATGGATGGAACGACTGGCCCGTATGGCTGAGAACCTGGAATGTCGCATCACCTACCACGCCCGCGAAGACACCATGGCACTGATTACCGAATGGGTGCGCAACCAGCACCCCGCGCTCAGGGCCGAATACATAAGCATGAACCACTGGAACCAGTTGCCGCATCTGGCTACGACGATTGCCGACGACCACCTGTTTGTGGTGGTGACAGCCCGCAAGGGCACGGTGTCGTACAAGTCGGCGCAGGAGAAGCTGCCCTACGAGATAGAGCACTACTTCAACGGCACCAACCTGATGATAATCTTCCCCGACCAGTATGGAGGCACCATGGACGAGATGACCTTCGCCCAGCCACAGCACACGGAGGAAGACAGCGCTTATGACATGATACACAACTGGATAGCCAAGCACTGGCGTCACAAGAACTAAGACAGACACTATGATAGATATCAAAGGCATAACCAAGAGTTTCGGCTCGCTGCAGGTGCTCAAGGGCATAGACCTGCACATCGACAAGGGCGAGATACTGAGTATCGTCGGCCCCAGCGGTGCCGGCAAGACCACACTGCTGCAGATAATAGGCACACTGGACAAGCCCGATGGCGGACAGGTGTGCATCGACGGCGTAGAGGTAAGCCGTCTGAAGTCGAACAAGCTGAGCGATTTCCGTAACCGTCATATCGGTTTCGTGTTCCAGTTCCATCAGCTTCTGCCCGAATTTACCGCCATCGAAAACATCATGATTCCCGCCCTCATCGCCGGAACAAGCAAGAGCGAGGCTCGCGAGAAAGCCATGCAGTTGCTGCAGTTTATGGGACTCGAAGAGCGGGCGCAGCACAAGCCCGCCCAACTCTCAGGAGGTGAAAAGCAGCGCATCGCCGTGGCAAGAGCGCTCGTCAACGACCCCGACGTGATACTGGCCGACGAACCCAGCGGCTCGCTCGACAGCAAGAACAAGCAGGAGTTGCACCAGCTCTTCTTCGACCTGCGCGAGAAGATGGGCCAGACCTTTGTCATCGTGACCCACGACGAACAGCTGGCTGCCATCACCGACCGCACCATCCACCTGAGGGACGGCATGATCATCCACACCGAAACACCAAATCAAGAAGACAATGGAGAAGATACAACTGGGAGCATATAACCTGCTGAAAATAGTGAAAGAGGTAGACTTCGGACTCTACCTCGACGGAGGCGATGAGGGCGAGATACTGCTGCCCAAACGCTATGTACCCAAAGATTATAAGATAGGTGACGAACTCGACGTGTTTCTGTACCTCGACCAGGACGAACGCCTCGTGGCTACCACCGAGCACCCGCTGGCTAAGCCGGGCGACTTTGCCTACCTCGAGTGCTCGTGGGTGAACGAATACGGCGCCTTCCTCAACTGGGGCCTGATGAAAGACCTCTTCTGCCCCTTCCGCGAACAGAAACGCCGCATGGAGATAGGTTCGTCGTACATCGTCTATGTGACCATCGACGAAGAGAGCTACCGCATTATGGCTACGGCGAAGGTGGAGAAATACCTCAACAAGGAAAAGCCCACATACAACGCCGGCGACGAGGTAGACATCATGATATGGCAGAAGACCGATCTGGGCTTCAAGGTCATCATCGACAACCAGTATGCCGGCCTCATCTACCGCGACCAGATATTCAAGCACGTGCAGACGGGCGACCGCATGAAGGCTTACATCGCCTGCGTGCGCCCCGACGGCAAGATAGACCTCACGCTGCAGCCCACAGGCCGCCAGCAGACACTCGACTTCTCGGAGACGCTGCTCAACTGGCTGCAACAGCACGACGGATACTGCGAACTGGGCGACAAGAGCGATGCCGAGGAGATAAAGGCGCGCTTCGAGGTGAGCAAGAAGGTCTATAAGAAGGCCATCGGCGACCTCTACCGACGCAGACTCATCGTCATGGAGAACGGAGGCATAAGACTGATAGACAAAGTATGAAAACAAGATGAGGAAGCTATTGCCCTTTATCCTTTTATCTACCTTCACCTGTTATATCTATGCCCAAAGGGATTTCAGAGAGAAACAGAGGGTTAGCAACTCTGTCCTTTTCACTATCGAGACACATGACGGCAAGAGATATCTAACAAGTGATGCGTTATTTCATTCTTCAGAGATAACCTATATGGGCTGGCTGAAAGTAGAAGAGAAATACAAGAGAATGGGAGTAAAGACAATGATACTTTTCAAACTTCCTGCCGATGTAAAAGCAATGGCATGGAAGGACTTTATAAGGCGTAAAGGTATCACTATACATAAGAATGACACCGTTTACTACCAGTCTCTTCCCATCGGGACGTTATACGAACCCCTTCTCAGCCCCGACTATATAACAGGCATCAAGAGAAACGGCCATCGAGTAGATATTGTCTATAAGCAAAAAATGAATCGCAAGCCGTCGTGGGCAACTGAGAAGGCAAGAGATAGCGTCTATAAAGTACGGGCACAACGCCAACAAGCAACAGGAATAACAGATAGAAAGGCAAGGCGCGCTTCGAGGTGAGCAAGAAGGTCTATAAGAAGGCCATCGGTGACCTATACCGACGCAGACTCATCGTCATGGAGGACGGAGGCATAAGACTCGTAGCGCAAAAAGACTGAGATTGTGGCAGCTGTAAACAAAATAATCGGCAAAATGCTTGGCAGTTAGCGCAAAAAGCAGTACCTTTGCACCGCAATTTCGGAAAATCCGATGCATTCGAAGGCGTGGCCGGTTGTGATTAAGGCCAGCAGGCGCCCGATGGATGTAATAGCACAACAATTAATCAACTTATAATCATGTATTTAGACAAAGCTAAGAAAGAAGAGATCTTCGCACAGTATGGTAATGACGCCAAGAACACTGGTTCTGCCGAGAGCCAGATTGCTCTGTTCACCTATCGTATCGCTCACCTCACTGAGCACGTAAAGCAGAACCGCAAGGACTTCGTTACCACCCGCTCACTGACTCAGCTCGTAGGTAAGCGTCGCGCGCTGCTCGACTATCTCTATCGCATCGACATCAACCGCTACCGCGCCATCATCAAGGCTCTCGGTCTGCGTAAGTAATCGCAACGCAACGGTTGGTCGAAAGACCCATACAAGGATGCCCGTCCGCAAGGATGGGCATCCTTTTTTGTTGTACCTCTGTCTGGCACAAAAAGAAGCTGTGCCAAGCTATCGACAGGATAGCTTGACACAGCTTGGGATTGCAGCCGGCGGGATGGGCTTGCCGCCGGCAGTCTGACGGGCAAGAGCCGCGACAGACGCAGTCTATAGGATGCCTATGGTGAGGCAGTTACTCCTTGTTGGCACGCTTACGCTCGAGATGGTCGAGCAGCACCTTGCGCATACGCATGCTCTTGGGTGTCACCTCGACATACTCGTCGCCCTTGATATACTCCAGACACTCCTCGAGACTCATCACCACCTTGGGGATGACACGGGCCTTCTCGTCGCTACCGCTGGCGCGGACGTTGGTGAGCTGCTTGGCCTTGGTGACATTGATGACCAGGTCGTTGTCATGAACGTGCTCGCCCACAACCTCGCCGGCATATACCTCCTCGCCCGGGTCGATGAAGAACTTGCCACGGTCCTGCAGCTTGTCAATCGAATAGGCGTAGGCGGTACCCGTCTCGAGGGCTATCATCGAACCATTGGTACGACGAATAATCTCGCCCTTGAACGGCTGATACTCCTTATAACGGTGGGCCATGATGGCCTCGCCCTGAGAGGCGGTGAGCACATTGGTACGCAGACCAATGATACCGCGGGAGGGTATCTCAAACTGTATATTGACGCGGTCGCCCTCGGTATCCATACCCACGAGCTCGCCCTTGCGACGAGTAACCATGTCAATCATCTTGCTGGAGAAGTCCTGGGGCACATTGATGGTGAGTTCCTCAATGGGCTCGCACTTCTGGCCGTCTATCTCCTTGTAGATAACCTGTGGCTGACCTACCTGGAGCTCATAGCCCTCGCGGCGCATGGTCTCGATGAGCACAGAGAGGTGGAGCACACCACGGCCGCTGACAATCCAACGGTCGGTACAGCCCTCGACAGGAACGACGCGGAGCGCGAGGTTCTTCTCCAGCTCCTTCTGCAGTCGGTCGTTGATGTGGCGCGAGGTGCAGAACTTGCCCTCACGGCCGAAGAAAGGACTATCGTTGATGGTGAAGAGCATACTCATCGTAGGCTCGTCGATGGCGATGGGTGGAAGAGGCTCGGGGTTCTCGAAGTCAGCGATGGTGTCGCCAATCTCGAAACGCTCGAGACCGATAACGGCACAGATGTCGCCAGAGCATACCTCGGCGGTCTTCTTGTGACCCATACCCTCAAAGGTATGCAGCTCCTTAATCTTGGTCTTCTCCTTGCTGCCGTCGCGGTGACAGATGGTGATGTTCATACCATCGCGCAGCACGCCACGATGCACGCGGCCCACGGCGATACGACCCGTGTAGCTGCTATAGTCGAGCGAAGTGATAAGCATCTGGGGCGTTCCGTCCAACTGGCGTGGAGCAGGAATCTTCTCGAGTATCTCGTCGAGCAGATATTCGATATTGTCGGTAGGCTTGGTCCAGTCTGCCGACATCCAACCGTTCTTGGCAGAGCCATAAACGACAGGGAAATCGAGCTGGTCTTCGGTGGCGTTGAGGTCGCACATAAGGTCGAACACCATCTCATAGACCTGCTCGGGACGGCAGTTGGGTTTGTCTACCTTGTTGACCACCACGATGGGCTTCAAGCCCAACTGCAGCGCCTTCTGCAGCACAAATCGGGTCTGGGGCATAGGGCCCTCAAAGGCGTCGACGAGCAGCAGACAGCCGTCGGCCATATTGAGCACACGCTCTACCTCGCCACCGAAGTCGGAGTGACCCGGCGTGTCGAGGATATTTATCTTAACACCTTTCCAGTTGATAGAAACGTTTTTGGAGAGGATGGTGATACCGCGCTCACGTTCCAAATCGTTAGCATCCAACACCTCACCACTATTATCCTGGCCCTCACGGAAGAGTTTTCCGGCGAGCATCATCTTGTCGACCAGCGTAGTTTTTCCGTGGTCGACGTGTGCAATCACTGCAATATTCCTAATGTCTTGCATCAAATGTTACCTTAAATTCGGATGCAAAGTTACTGAAACTATCGGACAAAAAGACATACTTGTTGAGTTTTTTGACATGACTCGCGGTAATTTATGATAATTTACTAATGTACTGAGTATTACAAGGAATGAATTGCTACAGAATACGGGCTGCCAGCACGCTCTCGCAGTTGGCAGCCCGTCGCAGAGTAGAGACCCTAAGGTCTTGGGATTATATCAGTCTATGAAGGGTTCTTCACGGTAACACCGTCGACGATGACGGTAGCCTTGGTACCCTTCTTCTCGTTCCACAGCGAGTTGCCGCTGACAGAGCCGTTGGCAAATCCGGCAGCTGTGCAGTTGTTGATAACCACCTTGAAGGGAGTGCCTACGCCTGCGGGGAGAGAGCTGTCAATCTCTATGGCAGCCTTGCCTGCAACGGAAGCCGAGGCGTTAAAGGTGCAGTCCTGGAATGTGGCTGTCTGGCCTGTTATGGAACCTTCGTTGTAGATGAGCACACTCTTGCCGGCGCAGTTGAAGGTGCAGCGGGTAAAGGTAATGTTAGATGAACCATAGGTCCAGATGTTGTAACAGTCGCTCGCGGTCTGCTCAAACTTACAGTCTTCATATGAAGCATCAGCTGCATAAGAGAAGGGCTGGCCGGTAATCACGCAGCCTTTGTACTTCACCGTGGTAGCATGCTGGATACCTGTATAGTTGGCATTGGGCGACGCTACGGTGACATTCTCAAACGCAACATTCGTGGCAGTTACAGCGGCGGGAATACTGATTGTGGTCGTAGCGACATTGTCGCTGGAGAATATCACGCCGTCGGCAGGTGCAGTAGAGAGAGTATAGGAGTTGCCGGCAGCCAACTTCACAACGGTATTGGGCTGAGAGGCAGCAGCAGTCATCTCGGCTTGGGTCGAAGCATGTACCATGCGGTAGGTGGTGTTGTGGTCAGGAGTGGAGAAAGCAGGGTCGACCACTACGGAGAATGTGGTAGTACCAGAGAGGATGTTGCCCACGATATTGGTGCGGTAATTGCGCTGGAGGGGCAGGTTCTGCAGACCGTTCTTGACTACGATTTCGGTGCCGGATGCTGTCTTGAAGGTAAATTCAGCCGAAGCCAGGGTCTTCTGGGTACCGTCGGTAGCGTCGTTGGGCAGAATGTAGCTCATGGAGAGATACTCGTAATCCTCCTTAGTGCCATCACCATCGGCATCGACCTTCAGGGACTCGCCAGGCTTAGCAGCATAGGTAAAGTTGACATCGGCGGCGCCAGATACCTTGCCGTCAAGTACATTCAGCGTAGTGGCTGCCTGCTTCACGGTCACCTTTGATTCGTCGAAAGTAGCGCCCGAAGCTACAGCTGCATTCCAGTCTGCTATAGTAGTACCCACATTGAGTTGGGCGAAGGGGCGCTTGAGTTCAACGGTCTGAGCGACATCGCCATTGACGGTTATCTCAACGGCATTGAAGAATGCGTCGCGACTCTCGTCATTGTTGGCGCCGCTGTAGTTGACCGCAACCTGCATGTTGTCATTCACGGTGTAAGCAGTGTTTCCGGCTTTCTGGGCCCAGAAGGCTACCTTGTAGGTCTGGCCCTTTGCCAAGGTGAGCGCTACCGTATGGCCGGAGCGGAGGTCGGTTGCAGACTCTTTAACGAGGGGCTTTGCGGTAATGGGGTTGCCATTCTTGTCAAACACACGATAGACAAGCTCATTGACGGTGGTGCCGTCACTGATAGCACGGGTAAGGGCACCATCGGCGCTTACCTTGAACGTTACCTGGGCAAGACTGCTGTCTGCCTGCGGGACATTGTTGTCGTCCGAACACGAGTTTGCCAGCATCAGAGCGGCAAACATTCCAAAGATAGTTACTTTTTTCATTTTGTAAATAATTTAGATGATTAAGATAATTGATATATAAAACAATGTGAATTAGTTGTTCTATGGTAAGGGGAATGTCAGTAGAAGACATTGAACTCGCCGTCGTAACCGGGGTTGACGCTTACGCCACCTGTGGCAGTCTGGGTGAGAAACTCGCCTCTAATGATGGTATGGCGGCTGCGCTGGAGCGGCACGTTGACAGCGCGGGAGAGCGAAACCTGACGACCCTGGCGATCGTAGATGCCCAACTGCACGGTGACCTCGGAGGCGTGGCCGTTGACGAGCACATAGTCAAACCCCAACGAGGCTTCGTCGGCAGACAGGCGCTCCACGCGGCCGTCGCAGACCACTCCCATAATGGCGTCGGTGGGCTTGTCGGTAAATATATTATAGGTGTTGGGTGCGTAGCCGTTGTAGATGATGCGCACGGTGAACATATCCAGGTCTACGGCAGGCGTCGCGGCTCCCGTAGAAGGGTCGACGGGCGTATGGCCGGCTATGGCTGCCGACTGCTGCTCGATAAAGAGGCGCACATCATTGGCCACAAACTCAAACTTGGCGAGCGGGCGGGTCATCTGCACGGTGACTCCGACGGGCGCCTGCTCACTGGTGCTGGTGGCGACGACAGCCTCGGCCTCACCTCTGAACGCATCGCGGTAGTCGGTGCTGCCCTGATAGGGCGTGAGGGCTCTGATGCTGGAAAAATCGGAAGCGTCGTAGAAGCCACCTACGCCGGCATCATCCTCAGAGAGGTCGGCCCACACCATGACGCGATAGCTGCCGGCAGGGGCGTCGAGGTCTATATCGGCATCATAGCCCTGGCTGACGTCGCGACGCACGATGTATTCGCGGACGGGAATTGCCTGGGCAGCAGAGGCTTGAGGATAGAGACGGATGATGTATCTCATCGTGCCACGGGTGCGGACAGAGGTAATCTGGACGGGGGCGCCAGTGCGCGAGAGGGTGTAGTAGACCTGGGGCATATCGGTATCAAACCGCAGATGCAGACTGACCTTCGCCGTGTCGGGCACGTCGGGAAACTCATGCACTCCACATCCCACAAGGAGCAGCGGCAGCACTGCCAGCAGCATCCTTGCATGCAGGCAGCAGAGGCGGCGGAGTATAGTGGACTGGTTTGGCATCATTATTTCCTCCCTCGTTTGAAGTCAAACACATAACAGAGCGACAGCGAAGCCTGGTCTATACCCGTGTAGGTCTTGTTCTCGGTATATGCCTTGAGGCCGTTGGGCTGGTTGTAGAACTTGTCGTGGTTGAGCGAATAGACGCCAACACCGGCAGAGAGCTCCATCTGCCAACGACGGTTGCGGCTGACGGGGAGTCGCAGTCCTGCCGACACGCCACCACCGAGCGCCGGACGATGACCGCCACGGTCCTGGGTGCGGTAGCGTCCGCCAAAAGCCACATTGTAGTAAGCCATGCCGAGATGGGCTCCCACAAAGAAGCCGATATTGCAGGCTGAGGGCCAATAGCGACACTCGGGATAGAGCGAGAAGGTGCGGTATTTGCGGCTGTTGCTGAAATAGTTCCATGCCGAGAAGTTCACGGGCAGAGCCACCGACCAATGAGGGGCGACATCCATCTCAATGGCGATATTGGAGATGAGAAACGCCCAAGCCACGGCATTGGTCTTGAGGATGATATGGCGCTGACAGGGAGTCTCTGCCGCCGTCGCCACAGTGTCTGCCGTAGATGGCACTACCGTGGGAGCGGCTGGCGCAGGCTCGGGCATGGGTTCGGGAGCCGGACATACGATGGTGGGGGGTGTCTCTACGCGTGCCACGTCGACCTCGGCACGTGCCATACGCATCTGGGGATAGACATCGCGCATGAGTATGGGCCAGAGTCGGCCACCCTGGGCGCGGCGCAGGAGCAGCACGCGGCGGTCTATCGTCAGCCCGCGGTGATAGGCGACCTGGGTAGAGTCGAGCGACAGGATATGCGCCATCGACGCAGTGTAGGGCGACAGTCTGGGGCTATCGAGGGTGAGGGTATCGAGCAACGACCAGCCCACACCCATATTGTCTGCCAACACGAGGGGCAACTCTGTATCGGTATGAGCACGAAGCCATGAGGCCAGAGCCTGGGCACGGCGATTGGCGAGACGGCGATTGGTCTGATAACTGCCTTCGGGCGACGCCATACCCGTAATCTGGACATTCAAAAGCGAAAGACTGCTGTCGCGGCGCACCGCTGACAGATAGTCGAGCATAGCCGACAGACTACAGCCGTTACTGGTATAGGCAGTATCGAGCACCGTTTTGCCCACGGGAAAGAAGACGCTGAAATGGGTGTTGACCACATGACTCTGCGACCTGGACTCTGTGACGGGCATCCAGGCGATTAGCATGAGCGTGATGATGTAAGTCAGTCGTTTCATATCGGTTAGAGTTATCGGTTCAAATCCTTGGCTAAAAGTTGTAGACAATTGACACGCATGGCATTGGATTGTCGATTTGTATCTATCGTACGCTGCAAATTTAAGGTTATTTCCTATTCGTTGTATTCACCCCCCCCCCGTTAATTATTGTTAACTACACGCGTTTTTGCACAACTTTTTTGCGCAACCCCACTACCCTTTCGACCTTCGTTATCGCTCTGAGCCCTACCGCATCCCGCCCCATCGCCTCGACCACGAGCGCTGCAAGCAGCATGGATGCCCATACAGATACCGTCGCGACATCGTCCAGCACGCTGTGTCTGCTGCGCTGCGTTGGGACTGTCGCCAGTCGGGGGCGCGGGCGCGTGGCAAGTCTTGTGGGTTTTCACCTTATTATATTATACGCGTACACGCGCGCGAGAAGGCAAAGCCAGGCACCTGAAAAGATGAATTATCTTAAAACCACGGCTCTTTGCAAACTTTTTGCATCAATTCGGACACCAATTCATGCAAAAACGCTATATTTGCAAATGACATAGCGACAATAACTCATAACCTATAATACAATAACAATTAAAACGTTACAATTATGACCAACTTCATCCGAACCATCATTGCATCGCTGCTACTCATAGCCGGTAGCCAAAGCGTGCTGGGCCAGACCTTCTCGTCTATGGACGAAACGCAGCGCCAAACAGAGCTCACCAAGATAGCCCTGACCATCTACAAGAACCCTAAGTTCAGCAAATACTACTCCAAGTATGGATACTGCGGCAGGTCGGAGATCTCTACCTATAACATCAAGGGAGAAGGAGAAGACAAAGACCGCAAGGAATACTTGGGAACGCAACAATATGTGGTCAAACTATACTGCAAGAAGGGGGCTGACTGGGGAGAATTTCCCATTGCCAAAGTCTATGTGTCTGACAAGGCAGGAAAGGCATGGATGATAATGTTCGGCAACGACAATATGATGTTCCCGTACTGGAATTTTCCAGAGATATTCAAATAGCGGGCATGTACACGGCGACATAGTACATCCCTACGCCAGCCCAAGACGCCAAAGAGCCGGTGGAGAATAGTTCTCTACCGGCTCTTTATATCTATAGTCCGAGAGGCAGTGGCGCGCTCTTAGAATTCGGCTGTCTTGGGAGTACGTGGGAAAGGTATCACGTCGCGGATGTTCTGCATACCGGTCACGAAGAGGATAAGGCGCTCGAAGCCGAGGCCGAAACCACCGTGGGGGCAGCTTCCATACTTGCGGGTGTCGAGATACCACCACATATCCTTCATAGGGATGTTGCGACGGTTGATTTCGCCGATGAGCTTGTCATAGTTCTCCTCGCGCACGCTACCGCCGATAATCTCGCCAATCTGCGGGAAGAGCACGTCGGTACCCTGCACGGTGCGGTCGTCGTCATTAATCTTCATATAGAAGGCCTTGATCTCCTTAGGATAGTCGGTCATGATGACGGGCTTCTTGAAGTGCTCCTCGACGAGGAAGCGCTCGTGCTCGCTGGCGAGGTCCATACCCCAGCTTACGGGGAACTCAAACTTGTGACCGTTGGCGACAGCCTCTTCGAGTATCTTGATACCCTCGGTGTAAGGCAGACGCACAAACTCTTCGGCCACAACCGAATGGAGGCGCTCCAGGAGAGTCTTGTCTATCATCTTGTTGAGGAACTCGAGGTCGTCCTTGCAGTGCTCGAGCGCCCAGTTGACGCAGTACTTGATGAAGTCTTCCTCGAGGTCCATCAGGTCGGCGAGGTCGATGAACGCCACCTCGGGCTCTACCATCCAGAACTCAGCCAGGTGGCGTGGAGTATTGGAGTTTTCGGCACGGAAGGTGGGGCCGAAGGTGTAGATAGAACCCAGGGCAGTAGCACCGAGCTCACCCTCGAGCTGTCCGCTCACGGTGAGTGATGTCTGCTTGCCGAAGAAGTCGTTGTCGTAGTTGATTTTGCCATCCTCGTCCTTCTTGAGGTCGTAGAGGTTCATCGTGGTGACCTGGAACATCTGGCCGGCACCCTCGCAGTCGCTCGCGGTGATGAGCGGAGTGTGGAAGTAGAAGAACCCGTGCTCGTGGAAGTAGGTGTGGATGGCCATAGCCATGTTGTGACGGATGCGCATCACGGCTCCGAAGGTATTGGTGCGCAGGCGCAGATGGCCGTACTGGCGCATATACTCAAAGGTCTGGCCCTTCTTCTGCATGGGATAGTCGCTGCCGCAGAGGCCATAGACCTCGAGCTGCTCGCACTGGATTTCTACAGTCTGGCCGGCACCCTGGCTCTCTACCAGTGTACCCACGGCGCTGATGCAGGCTCCGGTGGTAATGTTCTTGAGCATCTGGGCGTCAAACTTGGCAGGGTCGACTACCACCTGGATGTTCTTGATGGTAGAACCGTCGTTGAGCGCAATAAAATCGACAGCCTTGCTGCTGCGGTGGGTACGCACCCATCCCTTTACATTTATCTCTTTTCCGAAATCGGTGCTCTTGAGGGCATCGACTACTTTAGTTCTTTTCATCTTTATCTATAGTCGTTTAGTTTCTGATTATTCGAAAGCACCCATGCGCAGCATGTCTACCTCTTTCTCGGTGAGATAGCGCCAGTCGCCGCGACGCAGGTTCTTCTTGGTGAGACCGGCAAACATCACGCGGTCGAGCTTGGTGACATGATAGCCCAGGCTCTCGAAGATACGGCGCACGATGCGGTTCTTGCCGCTGTGAATCTCGATGCCCACCTGGCTCTTGTCGTTGTCATCGGCATACTCGATGGCGTCGGCGTGCACTTCACCATCTTCGAGGGTGATGCCGTCGGCTATCTGCTGCATGTCGTGAGCGGTGAGGTTCTTGTCGAGATATACGTGATATACCTTCTTCTTGAGGAACTTGGGATGGGTCAGCTTGCAAGCCAGCTCGCCGTCGTTGGTGAGCAGGAGCACACCCATAGTGTTGCGGTCAAGACGACCCACGGGATAGATGCGCTCGGGGCAAGCGTCCTTGACGAGGTCCATCACGGTCTTGCGCTGCTGGGGATCATCCACTGTGGTGACATAGTCCTTGGGCTTGTTGAGCAGCACGTACACCTTCTTCTCGATGGTCACGGGCTGGTCGTGGAACTTCACCTCGTCGGTGCGCAGCACCTTGGTACCCAGCTCGGTCACTACCTGGCCGTTGACGGTGACCACGCCTGCCTGGATAAACTCGTCGGCCTCGCGGCGTGAGCATACGCCGGCATTGGCGAGGAACTTGTTGAGGCGCAGGGGCTCATTGGGGTCGATGTGGTCTTCCTTGTACTCGATGCGCTTCTTCATGCTATACTTTGCATGTGGGTCGTAGTCGGCTGTACGCTGACGGTAGCCACCGCGCTGCTGACCGTAACCACCCTGCTGGCGGCCCTGATAACCTCCCTGCTGGCGGCCCTGATAACCTCCCTGCTGACGGGGCTGGTAGCCTCCCTGCTGACGGGGCTGATAACCACCCTGCTGACGGGGCTGGTAGCCACCCTGCTGACGGGGCTGATAGCCACCCTGCTGCTGGCGGGGACGATAGCCACCCTGCTGCTGACGGGGCTGATAGCCACCCTCTTCACCGTTGGCATTGTAGCGGGGACGGTAGCCGCCCTGCTGCTGACGGGGCTGATAGCCACCCTCTTCACCATTGCTGTTGTAGCGTGGACGATAGCCACCCTGCTGCTGGCGAGGCTGATAGCCACCCTGCTGGCGGGACTGGTAACCGCCCTGCTGACGGGGTTGGTAGCCGCCACCATTATTATAACGAGGGCGATAGCCGCCTGGCTGACTGCCACCCGCAGCGCCCTGGAGATTGGCTCCAAAGCCCTCGGGGCGGAAACCACCCTCCTGATTGTTGTCACGATTATCACTGTAGGCGCGTGTGGTGCGAATACGGGGACGCTGTGGTCTGGCGCCTACACTCTTCTTCTCCTGTGAACCGAAACCGTCGGTTGCATCGCTGTTACCATTGTTCAGGTTCTGCGAATTGTTCTCTAAATCCATAATTTAATTGATAATACTTTATAGCCTCACGGCTGTTGTTAATAATAGGGTTATTGCGGTTATAATGTTGAGTTTACAAACCGGTGTAGTTGAGCGGGGTGATAGCCATCAGTTCGGCCTTCACACTGTCGCTCACGTTGAGCTGTCCGATGAATTCATGGATGGTCTGCTCGGTCATCTTCTGATTGGTGCGGGTGAGCGCCTTGAGCGCCTCATAGGGATGGGGATAGCCCTCACGGCGCAGGATGGTCTGGATGGCTTCGGCCACCACAGCCCAGGTGTTGGCCAGGTCGGCCTCGATGCGCTCTTCGTTGAGGATGAGCTTGCGCAAACCCTTGAGGGTGCTCTGGAAGGCAATGACGCTGTGGCCCATAGGCACACCGATATTGCGCAGCACGGTAGAGTCGGTAAGGTCGCGCTGGAGACGGCTTACGGGGAGTTTCTGGGCGAGGAACTGCAGCACGGCATTGGCGATGCCCAGATTGCCCTCGCTGTTCTCAAAGTCGATGGGGTTGACCTTGTGGGGCATGGCACTCGAGCCAACCTCGCCGGCCTTGATTTTCTGCTTGAAATACTCCATGGAGATGTACATCCATACGTCGCGGTCCAAGTCGATGAGGATGGTATTGATGCGGCGCATAGCGTCGAAGACCGAGGCCAGATGGTCGTAGTTGCTAATCTGGGTGGTATACTGCTCGCGCTCCAGTCCGAGCTTCTCGCTCACAAAGCGGTTGCCAAAGGACTTCCAATCGTAGTCGGGATAGGCCACGTGGTGGGCATTGTAGTTGCCGGTGGCGCCACCAAACTTGGCGGTGAGCTTGCAGGCACGAAGGGTGGCCAACTGCTCCTGAAGACGGTAGACGAAGACCATAATCTCCTTGCCCAAGCGTGTGGGCGAAGCGGGCTGGCCGTGGGTCTTGGCGAGCATGGGCACGTCGCGCCACTCGTCGGCATACTGCTGCAGCTGGTCAATGACTTCCTCTACCTGGGGGCAGAAGACCTCGTTGAGCGCGTCCTTCACCGAGAGGGGCACGCTGGTATTGTTGATATCCTGAGAGGTAAGACCAAAGTGGATAAACTCCTTGTAGGCATCCAGACCGCCTATCTTGTCAAACTCTTCCTTGATGAAATACTCGACGGCCTTGACGTCGTGGTTGGTTATCATCTCGATATCCTTCACGCGCTGGGCGTCGGCCTCAGAGAACGACAGGTATATCTGGCGCAAGCGGGCAAACAGTACATGGTCAAACGATGCCAACTGGGGCAAGGGCAACTCGCACAAGGTAATGAAGTACTCGATTTCCACACGGACGCGATACTTGATAAGTGCATACTCAGAAAAATACTCGGCCAATGCCTCTGTCTTCCCTCTATAACGGCCATCTATAGGCGAAATGGCGGTCAACAAATCCAAATTCATATTCTATGCTTTATTTACTGCCCACAAAATTAATAATAATATCTGAAACAGAGCGTAAATGTATCGAAAAAAAATAAAAAAAGAGTCTTAAAGCAGTTAACTTTAAGACTCTTCAACTTGGAGTGGGCGTTGACGGATTCGAACCGCCGACCCTCTGCTTGTAAGGCAGATGCTCTAAACCAGCTGAGCTAAACGCCCTTACTTTTCGTAAGCGATTGCAAAGGTAGCAACTATTTCTGACACCACCAAATGTTTTCCCATATTTTTTGAAAAAATCTTCAAAATCGTGGATTGCAGCGACGCGACCACGGATGCTTGCTGCGTGTTCACCGCTGCCTGAAGCGTATCTACGGATGCCCGCTGCGTGGTCACCGCTTCCGGCTGCTTGTTCATCGCAGCCCGCAACTTGTTCACCGCCGCCCGAAGTGTGCCCATGGGAACCGACTACGTGTCCACCACAGCCTGCTACGCCACGACAGTTTCCTGCTACGCCACTACGCTGATGGCGGATGGCACCCTCCGCGACGCATCGGGAGTCGGCAAGAGGACGATGGGCGCGCTTGGGGGAATAAAAAAATCCCGGCAGGATCTCAGATGAGATTCCTACCGAGAAAACACCCCAGTGGGCGTTGACGGATTCGAACCGCCGACCCTCTGCTTGTAAGGCAGATGCTCTAAACCAGCTGAGCTAAACGCCCTTACTTGTCGTAAGCGGTTGCAAAGGTAGTGACTTTTCTGCACTCCACCAAACTTTTCTTGATGTTTTTTCAAAAAATATGCGATTTTTGTGGTTTTCGGGGGTATCAAGGGCGAAATGCACATGATTTCCGGCTTCACCGCCGTTACCATGGCGCAGGGCAAAAGGGCAGTGACGCGACTGCAATTGGAGGAATAGAACAGGGAGGAAAGACCGCGCGGCGCCCCCTCCCCCACCATGACTGCGCAGCGCACAGTGACCGCCATCGCGACCATCACCCCTCGATTGCTGCTTGTCTCCGCTGCAAAGGGAGGCGCACGGAGCGGCTCCAGGAGCGGAGATAGCCGCACAGAGACCATCGCCGGCCACGCGTATCGTCCGACGCGGATGCTCGTACCTTCCGATACGGATGCGAGTGTCGTCCGATACGGAAGCACGTTTCGTCCGATACGAACCGGCGATGATGGTCAGGAGCGCGCCAACAATGGTCAGAACGCTTGCCGACGATAGTCAGCGAGATTAACGAAGACAATCAGGAGAATGTTGGAGGTGGTCATAATTCTCATGGAGATGATCAAAAATTTCGTGGAAGTGGTCATAAATTTCGTGGAGGTGGTCATAAATTTCGTGGAGGTGGTCATAAATCTCGTGGAGGTGGTCATAAATCTCTCAGAGATGGTCAGGAGGGTGGCGGGGAGAATCTGGGGGATTATCGGGAGTGCGGATAGTGTGGCGACGGTTAAAGACAGAACCCTGGGAACAGCGAGCAGCGATAGCTCTATCGACGGCGTGGTGGTAGTGGCGACTGCGGATTACACCTTATTAATATATATAAGCGGGAGAGTCAGCTCGGCAGGAAGGAGTATCAACACCATGGCCAGAAGGAGCAGCATGTTGGGCAGAAGGGGCTGTGTGATGGGCTGGAGAATTAACATAATACTCGGGAGAGTCAGCTCGGTAGGAAGGAGTATCAACGCCATGGCCAAAAGGAGCAGCATGTTGGGCGGAAGGGGCCGTGTGATGGGCCGGAGAATTAACATAATGCTCGGGAGTGTCAGCATGGAGGGCGGAACGGGCAGCATGGAGGGCGGAAGGGGCAACATGGAGGGCGCGAACGCGCAAACGGCGGTCGGGAGGGTAAGCTCGGCGGTCGGGAGTGTTCGGACAAAGGCAATAAAAAAGGGGAGTACCGAAGTACTCCCCTTGGATGTATTGCTAATATAAATTATTCAGCAACAGTAACAGTTGCACGACGGTTGAAAGAAACTGGAGACAGTTCATCAACGCCACCATTACCCTTAGTAGTAATGTTGTCGCGGCTTACGCCCATCTTAACGAGCTCGTCAGCAACAGTTGCAGCACGCTTCTCAGACAGTGCCTGATTGTAAGCGGGCTTTCCGGTAGCGCTATCAGCGAAACCTGTAACAACCAACTTAGAGTTGTTGTCAACAGCGTACTTGGCGAGAGCCTGTACGTTTACGAGGTCCTTCTTAGAAGCAATCTTAGACTTGTTGATGTTGAAGAATACTGATACAGGAGTGTGTACGAGTTCCTTAACAGCAGGAGTCTCATTTGACTTTTCAGCCAGGAGCTTCTTCAGGCGAGCGTTCTCAGCGTTAGCGTCGTTGAGCTGTGCGTTGAGAGCGTCAATCTGAGACTGAGAAAGAGCCTTGATAGCGTCTACATCAGGAGTCTTGTCCCAAGAAGCCTTGCCCAGGTTGAAGGTAAGACCAACTTCACCATAGAGGTGGTTGTCGTGAGAATCCCAACCACGGCCAGTACCTGTCATAGCAGCATTGCCATCCTTGTCGTTCTCGCTGGTAATCAGACCAAGTTCAACATTGATAGCGACCTTCTTGCTTACATAGAACTGGTTGAGGATACCAGCGCTGAGACCGAGAGCATAAGAGTTGTAGCTCATAGAGCGGCCAAAGCCACCACCGAGGAAAGGAACGAAGTTCCAAACGCGCTCAGGGTTGTAACCATAGATAAGGTTGCTGAGGTTGAACAGAACCTGCTCCTGAGCTACCCAATACTTGTTACCTACGTCCTGACGTGCGGGAGTGTGGTTAACCTGCTTGCCCCAGATACCCTGTACCTTAGTACGGAGACCGATGCCGGGAGTGAACCACTTACCTACAGCAACAGCAACACCGGGGTTAGAACGGAAACCCTTCAGCGGGCTACGAGACAGGCCTGAGCCGTGCTCCTGACCTGAATACCATGCATTCCATTCACCACCAACCTGGATGAACCAGTTGCTCCAGAAAGAATTAGTTGCGACACTGTGCTTCAGTGTAGGATCTGCATCCTGTGCAAATGTGCACAGAGACACGCTGGCAAAAGCCAATACAATCAATAATTTTTTCATAACTTTTATATTAAACAATCAATAATCTCGTTGTTCGCTATTCACGTCGACGCGGGATGCCTTGCATTACGCGCACCTACGTATGTTAGTGTATGCAAAGTTAGTTAAATTTTCCATAGCTCTTATAGTTTTCTTCAAAAAAATAGTTACAAAAAGCGTAAATACGTAAGTAATTTCAGTTTATTTATATTGCATAAACACTTTTTTACACATTTATGAACCTGGAGACGCCATTTTCTGGACCCAAGAGCAACAAAAGACCCCGGTTCTGCCTCATTCTTGATGATTTAGAGGACAGAACCGGGGCTGGAGTAAGGCTGGAGCGGGATGATTAGCCCAGCAGTTTCTCTATCTCTTGCTGTTTGAGGATGCAGAGGATGTTTTTGCCGTCGGGCGAATAGTTGACATTGGAGCAGGCGAAGAGTTGGTTGACGATATTCTCCATCTCGACGTTGCTGAGCACTTGTCCCTGCGGGATGGCTGCATGTCGGGCCATGCTCGACGCAAGCCGATGATTGATATCGTCTTTGATGCCACTGCCCTTCTCGCGGGCGGCAGCCAGCATGTCGGTGATGAGGGCGGTGACGCTGATACCCTCGATGTCGGCGGGGATGGAGTTGACGGCATAGCTGTTGGCTCCGAGGTCGGTGAGTTCGAAGCCCATGTCAACGAGCTCGGGCATCACCTCCTGCAACATGGCCGCATCGTCGGGGGTGAGCTGCAGCACCTCGGGGAAGACCACTCGCTGGGCGTCACCCTTCTTGTTTTGCATCTGGAGGAGGTATTTCTCGAAGAGGATGCGGTAATGGGCGCGACACTGGTCGATAATCATAAGGCCCGACTTGACGGCGGTCATGATGTAACGGCCCTTGTACTGGTAGTGGACGGGCGAACGGTCGTCGGAGATATTGGCGTTGCTCACGGGCTTGGCGGCGAAGAAGTCTTCGCCCTCGCTGGCGTCGGCAGAGGGTGTGTCGGCATAGAGCTGCTGCCAGTCGCAGGGCACTGATGACGACGGCAACGAGGTGTCGGGGGTAAAGGGGTTGTAGTGGGGATTGTAGTTGACGCGCGGGGCCTCGACCTGGGGCGCGTGCTGGGTGAAGACGGGGATATCGGGACGGTCTTCGGTATCGAAGTCGATGGACGGCACATCGTTGAAGACGCCTATCGACTCGCGCACAGCGGCAGAGAGAATCTGCCAGATGGCCTGCTCGTTTTCAAACTTTATCTCGGTCTTGGTGGGGTGGATGTTGACATCGATATTGGCTGGCTCGATGGTGAAATAGATGAAGTATGGCACCTGTTCGCCCATCGGTATGAGTCGCTCGAAGGCTGCCATCACCGCCTTGTTGAAGTAGGGATGCTTCATGTAGCGCCCGTTGACAAAGAAATACTGCTGGGCGCCTTTCTTCTTGGATGTTTCGGGCTTGCCCACATATCCTTTGATGCTGCAGAGGGTGGTCTCGACCTCTACGGGGATGAGGTCGCTGTCCATCTTGCGTCCGAAGATGTCGGCAATGCGCTGGCGGAGACTTCCGGAGCGCAGGTTGAACATCTCGGTGCCGTTGCTCGAGAGGGTAAAGGCTATGTCGGGATAGACCAACGCGATGCGCTCGAAGGCGGTAACGATGTTAGCGAGCTCGGTGGAATTGGACTTGAGAAACTTGCGGCGTGCGGGAACGTTGTAGAAGAGGTTTTCGATGAGGAAGTTGCTTCCCGACGGGCATGAACATGGTTCCTGGCCTGTGAAGCGTGACCCCGAGATAGACAGATGGGTACCCAGTTCGTCGGCTTCTTGGCGAGTACGCAGTTCAATCTGTGCCACAGCGGCTATGGAAGCCAACGCCTCGCCTCGGAAGCCCATCGTGGTGAGTGCGAAGAGGTCCTGGGCTTGTCGGATTTTGGACGTGGCGTGGCGCTCAAACGACAGTCGGGCGTCGGTCTCGCTCATTCCCTTGCCGTCGTCGATTACCTGAATCGCCGTGCGACCTGCGTCGGTCACGAGCACCTGAATGTGACGGGCACCGGCATCGACTGAGTTTTCGACCAGTTCCTTGATGACACTGGCGGGACGCTGTATCACCTCGCCGGCGGCTATCTGGTTGGCCACCGAGTCGGGGAGTAATTGGATAATATCGCTCATAATGATGATTTGCTAAAGGAGGAAGATAAAAATGGTAAGAACGAGAAAGAGCATGAGCAGCGGGACGACGATGGCGCCCACCAACCTCATGGCGGCATCGCGCGACTTGCGGCGGCGCTCTGCCAATGCTGAGACGAAGAGCGGTCCGGCTGGCGAGGTCTCTGGCGCGGGAGTGGCGGAGGCGGACTTGGGCGCAAGGTTATCGGCTGATGGCGCAGCGGAGGCGGATTTGGGCGCAGACGCATCAACCGATGGAGCGGTGTCATCTCCTGATGGCGCGGCGGTTACGACCGAGGGCTCGGCAGCGGTGGCTGCAGCGGTAAGAGAAGCCTCGTCTGCCGCCGCTTCCACCCTACTCTGTCTGAGACGGCGCACGGCTTCGTTGCGCTCATCTATATAAATATAGGTATGGTGGAAACCTTGCGGCTTGCGGCTATTCAACCAGCCCATCGTGGTCAAGATGTTGGAGAGGGGCCTCCTGACGCTTGCGCACCACGAGTCCTTCGCCGGCTTTCTTACCTCGCCAGTTGAAGATGTCGTCCTTGTCACGGGGCTTCAGGTCCTCGAGCCACACAAAGACATCGAGGCGCTCCGTGCCGGGCGGGATTTGCGTCATGGGGTACATCGTGCCTTGCGGCTTGCTTGCCCATACCTTCTCCAACTGGCGCTCGGGCGAGAGAAACATGCGCAGTGTGTCGGTCTCCATGTAGTTGAGCGCCACAAGCGAACTGTCTTTCTCGTCGGTGTAGTAATACACGGTCCTCACGTTGCCTATGGCCTCGGTCTGGCGTATGCTGCCTGCTTCGAAGTAGGCATTCATCAGTCGTGAAGACACCTGGTTGTAGTGCTGTTTGTCTGGCAACTGCTCTACCGAGAATGCCTGGCCGTCTACCTGTGCAAAGCGGATGGTCGAGTCGTTCATGTAGACGCGTATGACTTCGCCGAGCAACTGTCTGCCGCCGTTCCACACCACCGGGTCCTTGTACATGGTCATGCAGGAGTCCTGGCTGTTGAAGACGATAGAGTCGCTGATGGCCTGGACATCGGTGCGATAGACGCTGACGTGGTTGTAGCAGTGTATCTTGCGATAGACAGAGTCGGTATTGATATTGAAAGTGTAGATGCGGATAGAGTCGGAATGGGCGTAGAGCGTGTCGGCACTCTGCGAAAAGTCCTTGAGCAGCGCACGCTTGGTGGCATAGCCTTCGCCAGTCTTCTCGTTGTACTTGAGCTTGTCGCAGACGAGCGAGTTCTTGTTCTTCTTGTCGATGTAGACCACGCGTCCGTAGCCGTAGCTGTCGCCATCCTTGGCGTAGAAGAGGCTGTCGCCCTCGAGCACCTTCTGACTGTCCTCGAGTCGTGAGCGATTGAAGAGCTGGGCTTTGTCGGTCTTGGTGTCATAGTAGGCATCGGTGGTGAGCACCACGCCGTCCTTGGTATGTATCGTCGAACCTGGGCCAACGATATGGGCCTGCGACTTGCGAGTATCGTAATAAAGAGTGTCGGTGGCGATGTCGGTGTCTTCGCTGCGCATACGCACATTGTAGTAGAAGACAGCCTCGCGGGTCTCAAGATTGTACTTTCCCCAGTCAGCCACGAGCTTGTCCTTGCCGTCCTCGAGCACACCGCCCTCAAGGAAGTAAGCGTAGTTGTAGAGTCGGTCGTAGTTGAGGCTGTCGGTTCTGAGCACCTGCTTGCGGTGGGTCAGCACCACATTGTAGCGTGCCGCCATACGCTGCTCCACGCCGTCGTAGTCGGCATAGCGGGAAGTGAGCGAGAGCGTGTCGCCCTGACGGAAGCGCACGTTGCCGAAGGCTTTCACCGAGTTGGACTCCTGAAAGAAGTAGGCACTGTCGCACCAGAGCTCGGCACCCTGGTGGCGGAAGTGGACACGTCCCTTGGCTATCTGCGCATCGGGGTTCATGCCATAGTGGTCAAACTTGAGTTCATCGGAATGGATGAGATAAATCTTCTCATCCTTGCCTTTGGGCTTGTGCTTCTTCTGCGTCACCACCGACTGCACGCAAAGCGCAAAAAAGCATAGAACTGCAACCAATGCAATTCTATGCCCTGATAAATATATCTTTACTTGTTTACCTTTCGTCATTTCACCCAACCTTGGTATTCAAAATCACAGTTCTTGTATCTGTCGGCCATCCAAACATACGTATGTTTGATTTTGTCGACCACCCAGTTGTGCAGTTTTTCCTCGCGCATCTTGTTGAGCACGATGTTCTTGAGCAGCTGGTAGTCCTCTGCCAGCGTAGCGCGATGACCGGGGATGCGGCTCTTGAGCTTGATGACGGCGCAGACCTTCTGTCCCTTCGCGTTAATCATCTCAAAGGCTTTTGACACATCGCCCACCTGCATGTTTTCCACCTGCTGTGCCACCTCTGTGGGCAGCGCCTTCATCTGGAAACGTGATGTTCGGCCTTCCTCTGTCTGGCTTGTGGCCATAAGTCCATTGTTGTTGCGGGTATCCTTGTCGTCCGAGATGTAAGAGGCAGCCTCTTCAAACGAATACTTGCCCTCGCGGATTTCGTCGGCGATAGAGTCAAGGCGCAGGCGCGTCTTCTCGACCACCTCCTGGTCTACCTTGGGTTTGCGCAGGATATGGCGCACCTTGATACGGTCGCCTCGTTTGTCGATGAGCTGGATGATATGGAAACCGAACTCAGACTCCACAATCTTGGAAATCTTCTTGGGGTCGGTGAGGTTGAATGCCACATTGGCGAAGGCTGGGTCGAGCATACCGCGACCTACATAGTCGAGCTCACCGCCACGACGGGCTGACTCGGGGTCCTCTGAGTAGAGGCGCGCCAGCGTGGCAAACGATGTCTCGCCACGGGTTACGCGGTCGGTGAAGTTGCGCAGCTCCTCCTTGACCTTGTTTACCTCTTCACGGGTAGCCTTGGGCTGGCGGGTGATAATCTGCACCTCGACCTCTACTGGCACGAAGGGCAGACTGTCTACGGGCAGCTTGTCGAAGTACTTGCGCACCTCGCTCGGAGTCGTCGCCACATCCTTTACCAGTTCCTTGCGCATCTTCTCTATACGCTGCTGGTTCTTGAATTCATCACGCATCTGCTGGCGCATTTGGGCTACGGTCTGGTTGCGATACTCTTCGAGCTTCTCTTTAGAGCCCGCCATCGAGATCCAGTAGTTTATCTGCTGGTCTATGCTTGTGGTCACTTCGCTCTCAGACACCTCAATAGAGTCTATCTCGGCCTGATGGAGGAAGAGCTTCTGCACTGCCATCTGTTCAGGGATGGCACAGTCGGGGTCTCCTTTCCACTGCATGCCTTCCATCTGTCCCTGCAGGCGCATAGTCTCGACATCCGACTTGAGGATGGGCTCGTCGCCCACCACCCAGATTACTTCGTCGACCACGGCCGACTCGGGCACGTTGGCCACTGTGTCTTTAGCTACCTTGACGGTATCTTTGGGCGCCTGACCTTTCATGACCCACTGGCCCTTGCCAGCCATCGCGTTGCCGCCGGCTATCAGCGTGAGGGCGGCGGCACCTATACCTATTTTATATATATTCTTCATCTTCTAATGTTTGTTTACCGTGTTTACCACATCCTCGTTGACCGTGAAAGTATACCGCTTACGCAACTCCCCGACCCACTTCTCCTCGAGATACTCCTGATAGTCGGCCACCACGAGGGCGTTCACGTCGGCTGCCTCTTTAGGGGCCTTGAGTTTCTTGCCATAGACGGCGTCGAAGGGGAAGTCCTTGTTGGGCTTGGCCTCATCGCCGGTCTTGAAGACCAGTCGGTCGATGGTTTTGTTGTCGCCTTTGACGAATATACCTTTCTCTACGCGTATGCGCAGGATGCTGTCATTGTTGAATGTGGTGCGCAGCCGCTCAGCCCATTTGTCAAAGGGCAGCCCCTTCACCGCTTTCTTCACCGCGGCGATGTCTGCCTGGGTACGGGTGTGATAGGCAATGCCTTTGTAGTGAGGCTCAGTCCACTTGTAGCGCTTGCGGTTGGCCTTGAAGTAGTTTTCCTGACCTTCCTTGTCGTTCTGGGCTTTCTCCCATACGGTGCGGTTGCTCATTTCAAAGAGCAGCAGACCGTCGTGATACTCCTGGATAAGATAGCGCAGCTCGGGCTGCTTGGCCTCGAGCTCCTTCATGCGGGCGGTGAGCACCTCTTCGTGCGACACATTGCTGCCCTGCTGGCGCGCTATCGAGTCAATGCGCTGGTTGATTATTGCCTCAACCATTCCCCTGCGTTCTACAAACTGCAGGATTGACGCGCGCAGTGTGTCGTAGGGCATACACATGCGGCGGTCTTTCATCAGGATGATATGCCATCCTGCCGGCGACTCAAAGGGACGGCTCATCTGCCCTTTCTCGAGGGCGTAAGCCTGGGTTTCAAACTCTTTGAGCGTTTGTCCGTGCTCTATCCACGGCAGTTCACCACCCTGCTGGGCAGAGCCCTTGTCGTCAGAGAGACGGCGAGCCACGTCGGCAAAGTCGGCTCCCGCCTGCAGCACGCTGTAGATTGAGTCTATGCGCGCCTTGGCTGCAGCCACCTTCTCCGGAGTGGTCTTCTGGCGCAGCATCACGAGGATATGCGCCGGCTTTACCAGTCCGCCGTTGCCATCCACACGCTGCCGGTATTCGGCATAGACGCTCTTGGCCTGGGCCTCCACGTCTTCGGGTGTGACAAACGATGGACGTATCTGCTGGTCACGGTAAGTGGCAAACTCCTTGCGAAACGACTCCATCGTGTCCAGTTTCGCGTCGAGAGCCGCCTCTACCTTCAGCTTGTAGTTGATGAACAAATCGACATACTCCTTCACGCTCTTGCGGTCTATGACGCCCGCATTGTTGTTTTTGTTGTACGAGTACTCAAACTCCGAGCGCAGCACAGGTTTGTTGTTGACCGTCATGATGACGGGGTCGCTCTGAGCATGAACTGGGCTGCCCCACCAGAGTGCGGCAGCCATCAGTAGTATTGTTGTTTGTTTCATCTTGCTCTATACCTTATTATATATATTACTCGTGGCGGCTGTAGTTAGGCGCCTCACTGGTGATGGTGATGTCGTGGGGATGACTCTCCAGCACACCAGCATTGGTGATACGGGTAAACTTGGCATTGTGCAGCAGGTCGATGGTGGCAGCTCCACAGTAGCCCATACCCGAGCGCAGACCGCCAATGAGCTGGTAGATAACCTCCTGTACAGTTCCCTTGTAGGGCACGCGGCCGGCGATGCCTTCGGGCACCAGTTTCTTCACGTCGGTGGTGTCGCCCTGGAAGTAGCGGTCCTTAGAGCCATTCTTCTGCTCCATAGCCTCGAGCGAACCCATACCGCGATAGCTCTTGAACTTACGACCGTTGAAGATGATGGTATCGCCAGGACTTTCCTCGGTACCGGCAACGAGCGAACCTATCATCACCGACGAACCGCCGGCAGCGAGAGCCTTGACAATGTCGCCCGAGTAGCGCAGACCGCCATCGGCAATCAGTGGCACGCCAGTACCCTGGAGTGCAGAGTAGACGTCGTAGACAGCGCTCAGCTGGGGCACACCCACACCGGCTACCACACGGGTAGTACAGATTGAGCCCGGGCCGATGCCCACCTTGATGGCGTCGGCGCCATTGTCTACCAGCATCTTGGCTGCGGCACCTGTAGCCACGTTGCCCACCACGATGTCTATACCGGGGAAGGCAGCCTTGACCTCGCGCAGCTTCTCTACCACGCCCAGTGAGTGACCGTGGGCTGTGTCTATCACGATGGCATCGGCACCTGCGCCCACCAGGGCTGCAGCGCGCTCCAGCGTGTCCTTGGTGACGCCCACTCCGGCAGCCACACGCAGACGACCCTTGTCGTCCTTGCAGGCCATAGGTTTGTCCTTGGCCTTGGTAATATCCTTATAGGTGATAAGACCCACGAGATGGTTCTCGGCATCTACCACCGGAAGTTTCTCAATCTTATGTTCCTGCAGAATCTGTGCAGCCGCAGCCAGGTCGGTCTGCTGATGGGTGGTCACCAGATTTTCGCTGGTCATCACCTCGTCGATGGTCTTGTCCAGGCGACGCTCGAAGCGCAGGTCGCGGTTGGTGACGATACCTACCAGATGGTTTTCCTCATCCACTACGGGTATGCCGCCGATGTGGTAGTCGTGCATCATGGCCAGCGCATCCTGCACGGTGCGGCCCTTGCGTATGGTCACGGGGTCGTAGATCATACCGTTCTCAGCACGCTTCACGATTGCCACCTGACGGGCTTGGTCGTCGATGCTCATATTCTTGTGTATCACACCGATACCTCCCTCGCGGGCAATGGCGATGGCCATCGACGACTCGGTCACGGTGTCCATGGCAGCCGTCACAAAAGGCACATTGAGCTCAATATGGCGCGAAAACATGGTTTTCAACTCTACCGTCTTGGGCAACACTTCTGAATAAGCGGGAATCAAGAGGACGTCGTCGAAAGTGAGACCGTCCATCACTACTTTATCTGCAACAAATGATGACATATGTATTTTTGAAATTTATTGCATGCAAATTTAGCAATAAAAATTCATTCACGAGTGTGTTTTCCCGATTTTCTATCACAATTAATTGTATTTAACGCTGAAAGGGCGACTCCCATCAGGCCCGCTCTGACACATCCGAGATGCCTCACGACGATTACGACCACGACCGTAGTCTCTATCCAGACCGCGGTGGTTGACGGCAGCAGGGAGCGCACCGACACTGGCAGGAAGCGGCGAGACATTATCAAGGAGCAGCAAGACACCGCAAAGCCGACACCCTCAGATGTCGCCGTGACCATCACCAGACTGATTGCAGACCGCGAAACAGTCATTTCACAGTCTGCAATCGTCATATCCTGCCGCGAAATACTCCTATCGCGCCGCGCATCTACATTATTCAGCATCCCGGCAGAGTCTGCGGTCGCCGGCGTACCTTTGCCACAGTCCTCTGCCCGGTGCTTGTCCATCTCCTTGCCCGTCTACACCTTGCCCACCGCGGTGGGGTGTACGGCGCTACTTCGCCGTGGGCGCTTTCTTCAGGTCGTCATTATAGATAGAGTGACGCGAGCGCTTGGTCTTGGAGTACTTCATGTCGCCCAGACGATAGCTGACGCCTATGCTGATGCCTTGACGCGAATAGCGTCTGTCCGACTGGCTCTGATAGCCGGGGCCTTGTGTATAAGTGGTACGGGTGAGCCACTTATGAAACGGGTCGGCGGCACGCAGTGACACGATGAGCCGCTTGCTGCGCAGGAACGGCCGCGACAGCGAGAAATAGTTATACACGAGACCGTCTACCCTATCCTGCAGCGTGATGTCTCTCGACCGCGCCGACAGGATGGCATAGAGCGAGATGTCTGCGGGCAGCCTCCACGACAGGTTGAGGTCTGCGTTGCCGGTCCATCCGTGGTTCTGCAGCTGGCGGCTGGGCGCTCTGAGGTCTATATAGGCGGCTCCCATGCTCAGCGTGAGCCAGAGCTTGGAGGTGATGTTCCACTTGTAGTAGACATTCACAGCCGTACGCTCCACCTTGCCTACATTGAGATAGGTGGTATAGACGGCACCGGGCGCGGCATAGTGCTTGCCGTTGTCGAAATACTCGCCCCCTTCGCCTATCAGTCTGCTGTAGCTCTCGATACCATTGCTCAGATGGCGGTAACTCAGGCTCAGACTGAGGTTGGTCTTGCGGGTAAACCATCCATAGGTGGCGCCCAGGTTATAGCTGTTTTCTGCGTCCAGGCTGCTGTTGCCCTGCACGATGTTCTGCGGGTTCAGGTTGTTGAAGTAGGGGTTGAGATAGTATATACTGGGGCGTGCCAGCCTCTTGCCGTACTCCAGCCTCAGCGACTGGGCCTTGGCGAGCTTCAGGTTGACCCTCACCGACGGCACCACGTTGGCGTAGTGGCTCGAGTAGTTGCCCTCTGCGCCTATGGGCCCTGCCAGATACTTGATGTCCTGATAGGTATATTCGTAGCGCAGGCCCGGCATCACCGAGACGGTCTTTCCGCGGTAGGTATAGCTGAGATAACCGCCCACGATGTCATTGCGGTTTTTGTAGTGGTTGCTCCGCAGGTCGTTGTGAGCCCACTGCCCCGACATGGCCCTGCTGTCATAGAGGTCGTTCTGGCTCTCGTTGTTGCGCAGGATGTACTTGGCGCCCACTTCCAGCGTGTGCTGCCGCCCCAGCGGTGTGCTATAGTCCAGCTGCAGGGTGTGTTCGTTGGTCTTGTTGTCACGGTTGGAGCGGTTGTCATAGAGTTGGAGCTGTTCTATCAGGCTCGCCATGCCGCCACTCACGATGTCGGCATACTGGGTGATGTCCTTGCTGTGCGACGGACCGGTACTCAGCTGATACGACAGCGTGGTGACACGCTGGTGGTTGCGCCTTCCGTTGCGCTGGTAGTCCAGATTAAGGGTGCCGTTGAGCATCGAGTTCTTCAGATTGCCATGGCGCAGATACGAGTAGTCTGCCTGACTGTTGCCCTGGCTCCACATGCCGGTACGCTCGTCGCTCATCATGTGCTGTTGGGCACCCATACCCGTCAGCGAGAAGGTAATCATCTGCACGCTGTCTATCTCGTAGCTGGCGTTGACCGAGGCAAACTCGGTGTTGTCCTGCGACTTGGTGCTGTTCACGCTCCTGAGTTGGGTGGCGCCACCCGCGCCGTAGCCATTGCGCAGCAGCGACGTCCTGTCCTCGGGCGACAGTATGCGGTTGTAAGAGAAGTCGGCGTCAAAGGCAAACCGTCCTATCTTGCTCATCGTCATCACGCTGCCGTTGTAGGCCACCGTACCTGCGTCGACAGACAAGGTGGTAAGATGGCCCTCATACTGCGAGCGCATCACGATGTTGATAACGCCGCCTATGCCCTCGGCATCATACCGGGCACCCGGCGAGGTGATGACTTCAATGCTCTTGACCATCTCGGCAGGCAGACTGCGCAGCACCTCCTTGGGGTTGCGCGTGACGGCGGTCTTGCGACCGTTCTGCAGGATGAGAAACTTCTTGGTGCCGTTCATCTCTATATTGCCGTCGCCGTCTACGCTTATCAGTGGCACCTTGCCCATCATCTCCGAGAGTCGCAATATCTTGGCGTCGGGGTCCGACGCCACATCGTAGGTCAGCTTGTCCACATCCATCGTCACCAGCGGTTTCTGTGCATCCACCGTTACCTCTTTCAGCATCTTCACATCATCGGCGACATAGACGGCCCCTATGTCCATGACTTCCTGTCCCTCCGTCAGAGCGAAGCGACGGGGCTCAGCCACTCTGCCCACCATGGCTGCGGTGACGGTGTATTGGCCTGGCATGACGGGCACCACCACCTCAAATCGGCCAACGCTATCGGCCAGCACCTTCTTCACGCCGGTGCCAGGCAGCGACTTGTGTGCCACGCATACGGTGGCCATCATCTCGGGCTCGCCGGTCTCCTTGTCCATCACCGTTCCCGTAACCTTACACATCGGGACAGTGGCGGGCGTCTGAGCGCCCATCGGCATCGCAAACATGACAGCCAGTACTGTCAGCATCATTGATAGTGGTTTCATAGGCTTATAGTTTTATTACACATTCACAAAGCGTAGCTCCGCAAAACTCCTGGATTAGAAAGGAATGTCCAAATGTAAAAAGAAAAAACGATATGGCAATCTTTTTCCTCGTTTTTTTACGTTCCCCGTGCATTTTTTTCATTTCCACGCTGATTATGTGACCATTTGTGTCGCCGATGACCACTCCGGCAGCCACTTCCACCATCGGGCGACGGCTGCCGACCTGCTCTGCCACCCTCTGCTGCCGTTGCAGAGATGCCGCATGGCTCTGCCCAGGCGAGAGGATGACCACAGACTGCGCCGTGTAACCGGCAGAAAAGTTATTGCAAACGATTAGGCTTATGGATGAGCACCTCAGGTTCTGATCCGCCAGCGAAAATCACTCCTTGGCTGACTATACAGGAAGAGCGGCTTGAGAGAGTGGCGTTGCCCACCCTTTCAAGCCGCTTGTCGTTGCGCCCGCCCTATATACATTATATTAGGGGTTGTCGTTTAATTCTAAGAATTCAATATCTATAGACGAGGGTATGCCTTCCGAGGTTGCCATCGTTTGCTTATTTTCGGAGTTTTATCGTAATTTTGGTCGATTCTTGTCTTGTCAGGGC